>JBEKDW010000031.1:0-14072 GCA_050014155.1 Anaerolineales bacterium | reverse complement strand
CGGGGAGGCGGTTCCACCCTGCAGGAGGCCGCGCTCAAACGAGTAAGCCACATCCGAGGCGGTCATGGGATCGCCGTTGGAGAATTTGACACCCGGGTGCAGGTGGAAGGTATAGGTCTTTCCATCCGTAGAAACATCCCATTTGTCGGCCAGCATTGGGACGAACTTGGCGGGCTGTTCGCCATCGTAGAAGATGAGTGTCTCGTAGACGTTCTGGATGATCTCACCACTGGCGGTATCATACGCCCAGGCCGGATCCATCGTCAGAGCATCGCCAATCGTGGCATATGTGAAAGTGGTCTTATCCTTGCCACCAGTCTTGGAGATCGGATAGTAGTAGATTCCGGGGAATTCCGGGTTGCGGACCACACCGTTCACCCAGTTCTGCTGGAAACCATGTGCGGTTTGCAGGACAATCGGGGCACCGACTGCCTGGTCGTAGTAGAGCTGGTTGAGCTGCTTGTAAACTGCAGTGCGTGCGTCCGGGTCGGTCAAGGCCGCGCCCTGGTTCAGCAGGGGGGTGAACTGGGCTATCAGATCCTTGGGCAAGCCTTGGCGGCCGCCATAGGCGCCGACCGTGTAGGGCTGGTACCAGTCGTTCGGATCGTGAATATCTTCCTGCCAACCGCCGGTCATGATCGGGATTTGATGGGCGCGCTGGGCGGCCAGGTAAGCTGGCCAGGGCAGGCCGAGGGTCTCGACTAGGAACTTCGGGTTGATCTGGGCCAGGTTGGCAGCCAGAATTTCAGCTATGGTCTGGCGGTTCAAATTGCCCTGGTTGTAAAGCATCTGAACCCGGAAGCCGACATCCCAAACCGACTTGCCATCCGCGGACTTTAGCGTGGAGGCCTTGAATTCATCGGCAGCCTTGGTGAGATCCATGGTATAGTGCGGGGCATTTTCATCATAGCCAGGCATGCCCGGGAGCGGAATTTCCAGTGACTGGACCGCTTCACCCTTATAGACATCGGTGATGTAGGTGTCCCAGTCGAAGCAATAGGCAAAAGCTTTACGCACGTGGATGTCGGAGAAGAAGTCAGCGGGAACTCCATTCCCGTCCAGCTTTCCGGAACCGATGAAGGTGTTGCCGCCTTCCGTGTTGATATTGAAGTTAAAGAAGGCGTCGGTGCGGTTGGCGACGGGCTGTTTGACATAGCGCACAGCCTGCCTGTCGGCGTGATCGATGGTGCACTTGCCGGCCGCATCGCAGGTTGCGCCTTCGAGTGTATCCAGTTGGGTCCAATCGGCCGCACCACCCGGCACGACGTAATCCCCGTCACCCGCCTGGAAGGTTGCCAACCGGGTGGCGAATTCGTCGATTTCCTTGATGATGACGGTCTGGATCTTCGCCACGCCGGACGGCCCGCCGGACCACAGCGGCGTCTTGAGCCAGTAGTTCGGATTGGCTACCATGGTCATTTGCTTGTCGCCCCACTCCTTCAGCATGTACGGGCCGGTCCCGTTTTCCCCCTTGCCGATGAGGTTCTTGTTCTGTTCGTCGGAGGTCGGCGCGTAGAAATTCTGCCAGGTGGCGCAGTCGCCATTCCATCCACCATTGGCGCCTGACCAGGCCTTATCCTGAACTCCGCCCCACATGTTGGCGAAGGTGACGAGGAACGGGCCCCACGATTGCGCCAGCTTGAAGGTGACGGTGCCGGCTGTGTCATCCGCAACGATGGCGGATGTCACCTTCTCGCAGACTGCCTTCAGCGCCGCCGGGTCTTCTGCTTTCACACCGTCGCGGTTGTCAAGCAGCCCTTTCGAGCCGTCGGGGTCGAGTTGGTCTGTGATGTCGTTGTTGGCTGTGGATCCGAGGACCGGTTCGGTGAACAGCCACTGCGGCGAGATGGAGCCGCCCGATAAAATGCCGCGCTGGAAGGTGAAGGCCACGTCATCCGGGGTCATGGTATCGCCGTTGTGGAATTTAACCCCCGTTCGGATCTTAAACGTATAAGTCTTGCCGTCGGCGGAAATGTCGCCATTCTTGATGGAAGGGACTTCCGTAGCCAACTGCGGGACCAGTTCCGTGATCGAATCCCGCTTGTAAAACAGGAGGTTATCGTAGACCTGCATGATGATCCCACCGCTGGCGGTGTCGTAGGCCAGGGCGGGGTCGAGTGTGTCGACATTCCCGAATGTCAGAGTAACAAACGTATTCGGGTCTTTGGATTTAAACCCTTTCGCGATATTGACTCCGCCGCAGGCCGAGAGAACCATGCTGGCCAGGATGATCAGGCTGGAGATAAGAATGAATTGCTTTCGACGGACCATGTTCTTTCCTCCTTTTTAAGAATCGGAAAGACAACGAGTTTGCTCGGATGCAAATCTGTTCTTAATGGATTTCGCCCACCTCCTTTCCTAGGCGTCCTTCTTTTCCACATAGCGTCCCATCCTTAACTCTTCTCCCTTGCTTATCGCCCCTTATTTCTTGAATCGCTCCGCGAAGTGACAAGCCACCCAGTGCCCGGAATGGATTTCGCGCCAGGTCGGGATAGTTTCCTGGCAGATGGATTCGGCGTACGGGCAGCGGGTGTGGAAGACGCATCCCGAAGGCGGATTGGCCGGGCTGGGAACGTCGCCGGTGAGGATGATGCGCTGGCGCCGCTCCTCCAGCACCGGATCCGGGATGGGGATGGCCGACAGCAGCGACATTGTGTACGGGTGCAGCGGATCGATGTAGACTTCGGAGCGGTCCGAGAGTTCCATAAGTTTCCCCAGGTACATCACCGCCACGCGGGTGGAAATATGCCGCACCATGCTCAGGTCGTGGGCGATGAAGAGGTAGGTCAACCCCATTTCCTTCTGGATGTCCTCCAACAGGTTGACCACCTGCGCCTGGATCGAAACGTCCAGCGCGGAAATCGGTTCGTCGCAGACGATAAAGGAGGGATTGAGCGCCAGCGCGCGGGCGATTCCCACCCGTTGCCGTTGGCCGCCGGAAAATTCGTGCGGGTAGCGATCGGCGTAGAGCGGATTTAGGCCGACCACCTGCAGCAGGTGGGCGATCCGTTCCCTGCGCTCTTTCCCGCGCGCGGTTTGGTGGACATCGAGCGGTTCGCCCACGATTTCCCCGATCGTCATGCGCGGGTCGAGCGAGGCGTACGGGTCCTGGAAGATCATCTGCATCTTCCGCCGGTGCTGGCGCAAGTTCCGCCCGTGCAGCGTCGCGAGATCCTCGCCGTCCAGGTACACCGACCCCGCCGTCGGCCGGTACAGTTGCAGAATCGTCCGCCCGGCGGTGGTTTTACCGCAACCGCTCTCGCCAACCAATCCGAGCGTTTCCCCGCGCAGGATGTCGAAGGTGATGCCGTCCACCGCCTTGATTTCGCCTACCCGGCTGCGAAACACTCCACGGTAGACGGGGAAGTGCATTTTAAGGTCTTCCACCTTCAGCAGGACATCCGGCGAACGAACGGTTTCGGTGCTGGTTTGCATGCTCATCCCCGCGGCTTTCCGAGATCGATATCCCACCAGCAAGCCGACGTGTGGCTATCGGCGATCGGCATCAGCAGCGGATTTTCCGCCCGGCAATGATCGAAGGCATAGGGGCAGCGCGGAACAAAAGGGCAACCCCGCACCGGTTGGCACATATCCGGCGGAAAACCTTTGATGTTGACCAAGCGCAACGCCCGGTTCTCATCTAGCCGCGGCAGGGAACCCAGCAGCCCTCGCGTATAGGGATGCTGCGGATTGGCGTACAGCTCTTTGACGGGCGCATGCTCGACGATGAACCCGGCGTACATCACCACGACGCGCTGGGCGATGCCGGCGATCACGCCCAGGTCGTGCGTGATCCAGATGATCGCCATCTTAAACTCGTCCCGCAGGTGTTTGACGAGCTCCACGAATTGCGCCTGGATCGTCACATCCAGGGCGGTGGTCGGTTCGTCGGCGATGAGCAGGGAAGGGTTGCATGCCAACGCCATCGCGATCATCACGCGCTGCCGCATCCCGCCGGAGAACTGATGGGGGTAATCCGCCAGCCGTTTCTCCGGGCTGGGGATTCCCACATGGGTGAGCAGCTCGACGACCCGCTCGCGGGCCTGTTTCTTGTTCATATTCCGGTGGATAAAAAGCGGTTCCGCGACCTGGTTTTCGATATTGATCACCGGGTTAAGGGAAGTCATCGGATCCTGAAACACCATCCCGATTTCCGATCCGCGCACACGGCGGATCTCCTCGGGCGTCATTTTCAATAGATCCTTGCCTTGGAAGAAGGCTTCGCCTCTTTCAATCCGCCCGGGAGGCATGGGGATGAGGCGCAATATGGAAAGCACGGAAACGCTTTTCCCGCAGCCGCTTTCGCCGACCACTCCCAGAGTTTCGCCTTTTTCGACGTGAAAGCTTACGCCGTTAACGGCATTGATCGTGTCAGTGTCGGTATAAAATTTTGTTTCGAGATTCGTTACCGAGAGGACTTCGGGCATGGAGGGTTAGCCACCTGTCTTATCATTTCGCGGGGAAGACTTGCCCTTGGGGAGCATGTCGGTAAATTTTAGCATATTATCTGCGTTTAAGAGCAAGAGTGTATCGAAATAGCCAGCCCCAAATAGCGTGTAATCCAAGCCCCCGGCGGCTTCTGGAAATCGCGCCGATCGGAGGCCGGAGGGAACCTCTGAAACACATCGCCGGCCCCTTCCATATTTGATAATCCCTATAAATCCGCATTCCTGCGGCCATCCGAGGCGGACGATCGCCTTCGACCATGGGGATCGGGGGTGGCTTGCTTCTCGGGGGAATTTCCGGTTGAGAAAGGAAGATTTCGGGGAAAAGCGAACGGGGTTCGGATTTTCCCCAACGGTGCTATATCGAATTAAGTTGAAAGATGAAAAATTATCACCCATAATGCATTTCAATCCTAACGAATTCTCTATTTTCCCTCTCCGCGCGGATGAAGCAGTCCCAAAATGGGATTAGTGCGTTCCGTAGGTAGGGCAGGAAAATCCCCTACGGCACCCATGCCGCACGCCGGATGACGGCATTCATGGAACCCATTTCGCGCGGAGCGAAATCGGGTGCGGACGCGGCGTAGAGTGAGCCGTTCTCCAACGCGATCAACAAGGTGTTGCCTTCGAGCGGATTCCAAACCATCGCCCCCACGTTGCCTTCCAGGATCGCGTGCCATATGCCGTCCGGGAATTTAACCATCACCCGATGGATGTGATTTTCTATCACATCCCAGGCCTGGTTGCCGCTTTTCGAGACCGCCGGTTGATAGGATGCGCCAGCCAGGGGCGGATCGTAACGCTGGGTTCCGTCCGGTGAAAAGAGCGCTTCGGGATAGGCTTGAAAGAGCCCGCTTTCGGGAAGCCAGGTTAGGACGTACACTTTTTTATCCGAAATCTTCCGCGGTGCAAGTGATTCCGGAAGGATAAGATAAGTCCCTTCCTCGAACGAACAGGAGCATCCGGAGTCGATGGAGAAAATAACGGCGCGGTTTTCCGGCGACCAGGCAGGTTGCGTATAGAAGCAAAAATCCACGATCGGCGTTTCCAGTCCGGTGGTGACGTCCACCGATCTCAGATTACGGGCGATGCATTTCTCGTCGGTGTCGTATATCAGATAGTGCGCATCATCGGACCAGCCGAGCAGATTGTGGAAGGTCCCCTTAGGCGCGGGCTGCGGGATTTCCACCCCGTCGGAAATCCGCACGGCCCACAGTCCGTCCATCGGATGAAACCCGACGTACGTGGCGCCATACGGAGGAACCCAGCTGATCCCGACTTGCAGCAAATATTTTCCGTCCGGCGACCAAACCGGATCGATGGTTTGGGTGGGGTTCTTGACGAGTTGCCGGGTTCTTCCTGCGGTGAAAGCGTAGGTAAACAAGTCCGCCGACGGGCCGGGGACGGCGTCCAGGAAAGCCAGAATATCGTTCGAACCCGGCTGCCACGCCAGGTCCGGATACTGCGAGATGGCGTAATAGGCGAACGCCTTCGGAGTGAACGAATTCAGTGCGATCTCTTTTTGGGTGATGTCCTGCAAGTGCGCGATCGTGCTCGCCTTTCCCGTTGGCAAGTCGACCGCTATCAGATCGGGTCCTTTGGCGCCGACGACCACCAGCGCAATCCGGTTACCCTGGGGCGAGATGGAATTATGAATATCCTGTTCCGGGTCTCGAATCCCTCGATCATATATGCGTGTTGGAAACCCGCCGTCGGGGTTGGCAATCCAAATTCCCGCATCGCCTTCAAAGAGCACGTAGGGTCCCTTTGGATTAAGGCCCGCCGGTGCGGGCGTGTTTGTCGCAGGAACCGAAGTCGGTTGCGTACTCGGGGTTGGCGAGGAGTTCTCTGCTAAAGCGAAGGGGGTTTCCGTCGGCGACGGCAGGATCGTCTTCGTGCTGTTTGAAACATGGCTGCAGGAGGACAGTAGGAAGAGGAAGACCGCAACTGCCAACCTTCGAAATGTAGAAATGCGAGACATTCTTTCCCGGAGTTTCATCGCGCCGGCTCCGATCATATCAAGGTTCTTTACGTTCCGGTAAAAATAACCCGCAGACATGGATTGATTTTGCCGGGGGATATTTATTCCGGGATCGCGGATCCATTCGTGCGCATATCACATAAGTATAATACCCACTTGGTCAATATTTGGATTCTGCGGAGCACAGTAATCCCAGCCATGTCCGACCTAAGGATCTGCAATCCCTGCTAAAAATCGAATGACGCCGCTATGAAGCCACGTTTGTCCGGAGCTGAAGCTCCGTACTCTCAACTGCGCCTGCCCTCGCGAAGCGGGGGCCGGATAAATCCGGCTTCAGACCATTTGCTCTAGTGGATGATTCGATCCCTGCGATCAATCCCTTGCTCGCCAATGGAGCAACGAAGATTATTTTCACGCATGCGCAAATATTGGTTAAAGCCCGGCTTCAGCCGGGCGTGGTTAATAACACGGGGCGCCTGTCCCGCGCGTAGCGCGGGATCAGCCCCGGGGAAATTCCGGATGATCGCTCAGGTACTTGTCCTATCGGCTAGGGCTCCGCCGAGAGAACCCCCGGTGAAAAAAAACTTCGCCCGGTGATTAATTGCCAGGCTCTCACTCCCCCCTTAGAAGCAATCTCAAAGGAAGTTTTTTTAAGGAAAAGATGGGACATCGCGGAGGGGATGGTTCCTGAAGAACTACTCTCTCCCATCTCCCAAGGGGCCTTTTTATCCCCTCCGCGATGAATTCATGTGCCGGAAATTACCGTTCGTTAGAAAATTATTTTAATTTAATCCGACTCGGTTTTGCATCCTGCAGCCGGATTCTTGGAGCCGCCAGTTTGGGTTTGCTTTCGCCTGTGCTCCGGGTTGGAATCAGGGCCAGGATTTTTTGTGCTCCGGCCGGCACGAAGAGGAGCACGATCAACGCGGCCAGCAGGTCGAAGAACAGCGGCCAGGAAGACGATGGGGAAACCGCCACCTCCGGCACCAGACCGCCCGGATTGTAGGTTACCTTGGCGGGCATGGCGGAGGCGATATCCGCAAGTTTGACGCTCAACGCGCGGTTGATTCCATCGCGCAGCTTGGCGGGCGAAATGTAAGTGATCGCGTATTCGCTCTGCAACGTGCGTCCCAATTGCTCGTAGAGGGCCTGCAGCGCGGCGGGATCGTTGACGTAGCCGTAGCTGCCGCCAGCCTGCGCGGCGAGATTCTTCAGCGACGGTTCGTCGATACCGGCGAAGGAACCCGTTTTCTGGGTGGGATCGCCGAGGCCGATCGTGGAAATGGAGAGTCCCGACGGGCCGATCGCAGCGATGACGCCGTCGGCGGTTTGCTTGCTGCGGTTGTCCATCCCGTCGGTGAGGACGATGATTGCCTTGCGGCCGGAGACGTCCTTGAGCAGGTTGGTCCCCTGGATCAGGGCGTCGTACATCGCCGTATCGCTCCCGGCGATCAAACCTTGGATCGCCAACTTTAATTTGTCATGATCGGACGTCACTGGTTGGACGTAGGTAATGCGCGTATTAAAGGAAAGGAGGCCGGCTTCGTCCCCGGGGCGCATCTGATCGACATAGGCGGAGGCGGCCGATTTGGCCGAGATCAGTTTATTGTCGTAGTTCATGCTTCCGGAAATGTCCACTGCCAGCAGTGTGGTCAGGGGAACGCTGGTCCCGATGCCGCTGACATCGGTGGGCGTGATCCGCTTGCTGTTTTCATAGAGTTGAATGGTATCGAGCTTGACCGGGGTGGGTTCGCCCGTACTGTCGGTCACCGAGACGTACACCTTTACCTTCGGAAAAGCCGAGGTATCGACTTGGGTGATGTGCACCTGCAACTGGCCCGAAGACTGGGCACGAACCGACGCGGCGCGCATCCCTAAGGCCGCCAGGACGACGAGTGGAAGAAAAAATCTGATTTGCGTTCTGAACCGGTCCATGCTTCACCTCTTTTCGTGATAGATCAATTCCGTATTCCCCAGCCGCAGGATTTGACGGTCGGAAAGCTGCGCCATCTCCACCCGCCGTTTGTTGACGAACGTCCCCGTCTTGCTCATATCCTTGATGCTGAAATGCGAGCCGTTTCCGGTGAGCATCGCGTGTTGCGGAGAGATGTCCGGGTCCGGGAAGACGATGTCGGCTTTGAGCGCATCGCTGCCGAGGATGACACTCGGGCCTTTGGCTTTGAGGAATTTATCCAGGATGAACTCGGCTCCGCGCAGCTTGCCGCTGGCCACTTCGATCCAGGCGCGCGAAAGCAGCACGACGATCAGCGCGATGAGCGCTCCGACTGACCCTCCCAGTAGTACCAGGCCCAGGGCTTTCCCCACGAGCGGATTTTTCAGCGCGTCGCGGGCGGCCTCCAAAAATCCTCCACCCACGATGCCGCCCAGCAAACCTCCCAGCGCGCCCTTCCACATCTGGCTGCCGCCGGTGATCCCTTCGGCCAGGCCGATCAACCCGCCGAACATTCCCCATCCCAGCGCGCGGCCGAAGAAGCCCGCCCCCAGAATCTGGAACAGGAATTCCCCGAGCGGGAGGCCGATGGCGCCGGCTGCAAGGCCCAAGGCCGCGGCGACCGCTCCGGCCCGCAATGCGCGGGCGAAGTTCAGCGTGAAGAGGCCTTCGGTGATGCCGATAAGCAATCCGACGCATAGGCCGATCAATCCGCCGACGGCCACCTCGCTCAGATACACGCTGCCGGTGAAGGATAACCCCGCCAGGTTGCTGATCTGCCATCCCAGGAGCCCCCCGATCGCGCCCAGGATTCCATAGTTGTAAGTCCGCATTCCTCTACTCATGGTTCTCCGCTCCTTCTGTCAATCCCTCTGGTTTTTCCAGTTCGAGGTTCTTCCAGTTCACGAGGCTTTTTCCGGAATTACCGACGATCTCCAGAAATCCGTGATAGCGATGATGGTCGAGGCTCCCGTCCTCCTCCCGCACGAAGAACCCGCCGATCTGGGTGTGCGGTTCGATGACCAACGCCACCTGCCAGGGTTCCGGAAAAAAATGTTGATGCAGCCAAAAGTCGTAATCCGAAAGAAAAACGCCCATTCTTGGGTGGGTGTGGAACCACCCGACCATGCGCTTTTCCGGATAACGTGCATCTTGCTCGTCATGCAGCGCCACCAGGGTATCCTGCGTGAAGGTGAGGAAAGCGCTGCCGTGCCGGGTGAAACGGGCGGGGAGCACGGCTTCCGCCACGATGAATTGCTCCCCGCTCGGATTGTCGATCCGCCATTGGCCGATGAGCGCTCCGCCCACTTCGTTGTCCAGATCCCGTCCGGCCAGGGAACAGATCCGGACGAACGCAGGCTGGGTGAGGAACACCGACACCGCGGGTTTGCTCCCGTCCCGATCGAACGGCGAGACCCACCGCCGGACCTTGGAACGCGGGATGCGCGAGGGCCGCGGGTCCGGAGTCTCGGGCGGACCGAGCCGGACGCGCGGAGATTCCATTTTGGGGAATGCTTCGCCCTGCGGGAGTTCTTCCTCGATCATCGGCATGAGAGCCAACCCTTAGCCGGCGGTGACGTCGGCGGTGAGGATCAGGCGGTCGCCGGTGGGAACCGATGCAGAGGAAAGGGTTTCCTCCTCCTGCAGCTCGCGGCCCAACGCCTTGCTGTCGATGCGGTAGCTCATCGGCCTGCCGTCGGGACCGGTGGTCGGAAGCTGCAGCGAGGTGGTCAGTTCTGGAATAAGCTCCTTGACGACCACGTCGTTCGGAACTTCCGCGGTGCGCGAGCCGCCGGAGGGTAATACTACGGTAACGGGAACGTCTGCCATTTTCTCATCTCCTTTTTACGAATTGCGGATGGTACGCGGGTTTGGATCCTGCTTGTATTGCGTAACCTGGCTCAGTTGCTCCTCGCTTTTGATACACGGAATGCACTGCGGAGAGCCGAAGCCACCGAAAAATTTATTGTTCTCCTTGCCCCATTTGTTTCCGCGAAAGGATCGCCATTCATCATGATGGAATTTTCGGTGAGTTCCGTTTGTTTCGGCGCCATCCGTGTACAGGTTTGTTATAGACATGCCTGCCTCCTTTGTCTTCCCTACTTCAACCGGATGCGCGGGGCGGGGGATTTTTTCAGTTTGACCCGTCCCGGCCGCAACAGTTCACGGTCGTCCACCGGAAACGCGTGCGGATGGTCGGCCCGGTAGGCCCGGCTCCAGCGCGCGGCATCCGGATCCCAGGGGAAGGGCGGCTTGGTGGGATCGTCGTGGAAGTTCTTGTACTGCACCATTTCGCCCAACATGATCACCAGTCGGTCCAGCGAGCGGCTGGCTGTCCACCAGGCTGCGTCGATGCATACCGTTTTGTTGAGGTGGTGAATATTCGGATGCCAGATCGGGGTCAGCCATTTCAGCCCGGGCCAGCGCTGCGGATACTGGTTGTGCAGGTAGATTTCCACCTGATGATGGCTGGAATATTTGGGTCGCCCCAGTTTGTCGATTGCGGCGATTCCCTTGCATTTGTACGTGACGATGTACCGTTCCGGCGCGAGAGATCCCCTGGAATCCACCGTCTCGAAATTAATCAGGCTGCTCTGAGCGGCCAGTTCGCGCATCAACTCGTAATCCGCGATCAGCCGGCGCACGCGCGGACTTTGAGAGAGCGCCATGCCGCCGGCGGTGATGTCCGCCGTCAGGATCAGGCGGTCGCCGGAGGGAATCTTCGCCGAGGCGAGGGTTTCGTCCTCGCGCAGCTCGCGGCCCAGCGCCTTGCTGTCCATGCGGTATCCCATCGGCCGCCCGTCGGGTCCGACGGTAGGCAGTTTGAGCAGCGATGTGAGCTCCGCCATCAGGTCGCGCACCGGTGCGTCGTCGGGTACGTCGGCGGTGCGGGCGCCGCCGCTGGGCAAAACGATGGTCACGGACAGATCGGCCATGGTGTCGGACTCCTTGCGTTACAGAAATTTACATCCGTATCGTTCGCGTTCCGGCCGGAAGATCAGGTGTGATAATGCGGAACCTGGCACATTCCGGTGATATCCCAACACTCCTTGTGGTGGCGGGTGTGGCAGATGGGGCACACGACCACTCCGCGCGGATCCCGCGCCTCGATCGGTTGCAGGCAGTAGGGGCATTTGTATTTCTCGACCCCGGTAAGGCGGATCTCGGCATCGCGCTGCGTCCTTTGGAAGAACCGCAGGACGCCGCCGAAGCGATTGCGGGATGGGCGCGCGTCTTTTGTCGGCGGGGCGGCTTTAATTTTCTTTTCCAGCGCGGCGGATGGTTGCGGTTCCCCAAGAACCTCTCCGGCTGGTGCGGGAGTGGCGCGTTTCCTCCAGGCAACGAGGGCGAGCGTGGATGTGGTGATGCCGATCGCCATCAATCCCAACGCCCCCCAATCCGGACGCCTCTCTGCGGGGAGGGTGGGATCGGCACCGATAAGTCCCTGGGTCAGCCAGCCCATGATCAACAAGCTCAGCAATGTGGCGGTGATGGCCGCGGTTAATCGCAGCGGAAACGAAAACTGGCGAAAGAAAAAACGGGAGATGAACCCCAGGACAATGCCTGCTCCCGCCGCGGCCGCGATCGTATAAACCCACGGCAAGATTGTGTCGTTGACCACCCCGGCAACCGCGAACCCTGCCGCCGTGAAACAGGCCAGCAGCGCCAGCAGCTCCAACCGGAAAAGCAGCAGAAACAATCTCGGGGAAGAATAGGGTGTGGATCCGCTCACGGCACGTTCTCCTCCGGCGCGGGTTTATCGTCGTGCAAAACGATCCGTCCTGCAGCGGGTCCCTTCTCCTGTGCCTCCGGTTCCACGGCTTCCCCCAGTGAGATGCGTTCCCGCAGCGGGACGGCGGAGACGGCTTCCGGACTTTCGAAATGCCGGAAATGCAGCGTCTCGGAAAGGTCGCCGGTTAATTCGTAGAACCGAAACTCGCTGTTGTTGCGGGCGCGCAGAATGTGGAGGGGAGGCACTCCGATGCTGGAAAGCGTCCGCTCCAGGAAGGTCTCGTCGCCGCGAATCTCGTGTGTCAGCTCGGTTTCGCGCAGCACGCCGCAGGACGGACAGTGGCCGGCTTCGAAGGTCACCGCTTCGAGCGGCCGTAGAACTATCTCGCGGATATGACAACTCGGGCAGGTGAGAGAGAGGATCAATTCCTGATCCAGTTCGATCACGGCGTCGGCCCCCAGATCCTGGCGCACCAGGCGCAGCATCTCGGAGAGCATGGTGCGGGAAGCGCGCGCCGGAAGCTCGATCACCTCGCCGTAGACCCAGTGGCTCTCGCAATCCTCGCGCGGGATGTAGGCGCTGGTGTGCATCTCGTTGGTCAATCCGTTGAAATGCACAACCTTGCCCGCCTCCACCGGCATCCCGTGGATCAGCTTGAGCGCTTCCTGCGCCTGCATGCCGCCGATGATTGACGCGATCGTGGGGGTGGTCGGGACTTTTCCGAGCAGGATGTTTTGCCGGGCCAGCAACGGGCAGGAATAACGCAGGGAAAGATCGCGCCGGGCCTGTTCGGTGAGCGTGCACTCGAAACAGGCGCCGCGGCCGGGGACGAACGTGCGCACCAGTCCCAGCAGTTCCTGGATGGCGCCGTCGACCCACGGCTTGTTCATCCAATAGCAGAAGCGATTCAAGGCCAGCCGCGCCTCGCGGTTGTCGAGGCATCCGATTACGGCGTCCATGCGCCGGATGATCCCCAAGCCCAGCTGGGTGGTCACATCCCCATCGAGGTATTGGACGTGCACTTGTGGATTGAGGTTCTTAGCACGCGAGGCGACAACCTGGGCTTTGCTGCGTTTGGTATCTCCGTCGCGGAAGAGCACCGAGCGACTGAGGTTGGCCGCCTCGACCGTATCGAAATCGACGATAAAAAGGTGTCCGACGCCCATCAGGGCGAGGTTCTTGATCACTTCGTTCCCAAGCGCACCCGCGCCCACCACCATCACCTTGGCGTCCCGGACCTTATCCTTCTCCCACCAGGAAATGAATTCGAAAGTTCCCAGCCGGTCCGTTTGCAGATTGGGAATGTGGAGCGGTTTTTCCGAACTGGCGGGGAGGCGGCGTGGACCGCTCGGGGCTTCTCCACCGGGTGGGGTTTTTTCCGCGCCAAGCTGGCGATAGGCGCCGGCCAGTTCGCGGGCCGCCGCGAGGTTGTCGGCGTCAAGTTTGCAGGCGAACCAGCCCACACCGGCCCGGGCTTCGATCAGACCGTTTTCTTCCATAGCCTTGAGCGCCTCGCGCAGCGTGGCGCGGCTGATATCCAGTTGCTGGATCAACTCCCTCTCAGAGGGGAGTTGTTCACCGGCCTTAATCGATCCATCGAGTAGAGAGCCCGACAGACGCCCGGCGACAGCCTGTGATAATGAAACATGTCCGATAGGTGATATCTTCATAGGTTGACTGGTATGCTGGTCAGACCAGCATACCAACAATTCTATTGGGTTTTGAAGACTTGTCAATGGCCAATTTAATAGGTAAAAATGCTTTTTCTAGTAATAGAAGTGGTTTTATTGAAACCGCCGTCCTGTTTTTAAAATGGTGAAGAATTATTCGAGGAACTGACCATTTTGGCATTTTTTCGAAAAACAGTCTTTTAAGCCATATTCCCCAAGATGCGAGAAAGTCACCATGGTTCGACGCGACTATTTTTGACAAATTCGAATGCCCCTCGAAATTTCTTTTTTT
>JBEKDW010000030.1:0-22806 GCA_050014155.1 Anaerolineales bacterium | reverse complement strand
GAAAAATCCCGGGAATCCAACAAATATCCAAGCCGATACAGTGCCAGGAAAAAGAGTAGGAGAAAAAAGAGGAACGACGCATCTTTCAGCGTCATCAGTCCCCAGAGCCAGAAGCCGGTATAGAACGCCGTCAGCCAGCCAGCCCAGCGTGCGGGTGCCGAGCCGAAAAGGATCGCGCTGATTCGATAAACCAAATACACCGATACCGCACCCAAAACCGCGTTGATTGCCACGGCCGCTGCCGGCGCCCGGCCGATGCCGTAATACAACACCGCCAGGATACGGGGATAGGCATCATTTTCCATCCAAGCCAAATTCCCCAGCGCCTCTGGTAGGATCCCGTGGTTGTGCCAAGCCTGTGTCAGGATCCAGGCTATCCGATCGTACCCCGTCGCATCCTTGTAAAGATAGTTTGGATTGCCCCCCGTTATTCCATAGAACAACGCCGTCGCCAGAAGCCGCACGCCCAGCGCCACAAGGAACAACCGCAGGACAAAGCGCCGTTCCTCAGCCGGAGAATCCCAAAGCACCCATCCGATCGCCGCTCCGCCGGCCAGGATCACCATCAGCACCGGCGCTCCCAGCGTTTCCCAGGGAAGGACGGCGATTGCCAATGCCCCGGCCGCGGTCAGAATAATCGACAATCCTATCCATCCGTCGATCCGAGTTCGGGTAAACGGTTGGCGCATTAAAAAGACCTCGGGGATTTTTTTCCCATGCGACTGCCTTAATAATTTCTCGGCCGGTGGGCGGCGGGGATCGGCTACGTTATATCGGAGGATCTTCCCAACACCTGGCGGTACACCGAATGGGTTCCTTGTATCATGCGGTCCAAAGTATACTCCCGCGCGATGGCAGCCCCCGCCCGCCCCATGGCAGTGCGGGTGTTCCAATCCCCGGCGAGCCGGAGCATTGCTGATGCCAACTCCGCCGGGTTTTCCTTGGGCACGAGGAAACCGTTGCGTTCCGGCTCGATCAGGTCGCGATTCCCGCCCACATCGGTGGCGATGCATGGTAATCCGCAGGCCATTGCTTCGAGCAGCGTGTAGGGAAAACTTTCGAACCACGAAGGCAACACGAATACATCGGATGCGCGCATAAAGTTCCGTGCTTCCTCGCGGGAAATTCTCCCCGGGAGCGCCAGGCGTGCGGCCCAACCGCCCCGCTGAGCCGTGCGCAAAAGCTCTTCCCGCTCCGGACCGTCCCCCACCACGTGCAACTGCGCATCGGGAATCCGCGCGGCCACGCGATCGAACGCCTCCGCAAGATTGTCCATCCCTTTTTCGCGAGCCAGCCGGCCGACATATAAAAATCGAATTTCCCCGTCGGTTCGATTTTCTGGGGGAGCGGATCCGAACCACTCCGGCTCCAACCCATTCGGGACATGGCAGGCTTTGCCGGGCTGCACCAGCCGCCCGTCCAAATACATTTGCTGGATCGTACGGGAAACGAAGATCACCTTGTCGCTGGCCAGCCGGTTGAGGCATCGTTCTGCCAGTCGATACCAACCAATTGCCGCCGCCATTTGCGGCAGGAAGAACGAAGGGGTATGCACCGTGTGGACGGTTTTGATCCCGGCCGCGCGGGCCGCTAGGCGGCCGATTACGCCGCCGCGGGTATCGTGCGTGTGGACCAGCGTAATATCCCGCGCGAAAAATTCCTTCCGTAGCCGGAGGATCGCCGCGGGACTTGCCTTCCCGGCGCGCGGAAGCACGATGCACCGCGCCCCGAGCCGTTCCGCAAGGGAGATAAACGGCTCACCCAGCGTTCCAAAAACCTGGAATTCGTATTCGCTGGCCAGCCCGCGGAACAGCTGCAAGAGATGGGTTTCTATTCCCCCGATGGCGAGCGGAGAGAAGGAAACGATCGCAACGCGCGGCCGGATCATCCTTCGCCCCCCGCAGGTAGTCCGCGAGCGGAAGAGAACGTCTCACCATTGGCTTGGAGGCAACCGATCCTGACGGGGGCTTTAATGAGTACCGTCCCTCGCAGGCGGGTGACCCATATCGTACCGATCGGAAAGCAGGGATGGCGATCCGCCGGAAGGAAATCGCGAACATTTTGCTCCCGTGGAAATCTGTTCATTGGGGTGTTAAGAGTTCCTCATAAAGGGATTCGAACTTGCGGGTCATGAGGTATGTGGAATACCTTCCTTCGACGAACGAACGGGCTGCGCGGCCCATCGCCACACGGCGTTCGGGCGGCAGGGCCATGGCCTTCTGCAGGCAGGCGACCAGCGCCAGCACGTCTCCCACCGGAAAAACATAACCGGTCTCCCCTTCCGCCACGATCTGCTCCCCATCCGCCGCGTCGGAAAGGATCACCGGCTTGCCGCATGCCATGGCCTCCAATACCGAGTTGGGGAAGGCTTCGGAACGGGAGGGAAGGACCAGCCAATCCAGTGCGGCGTAAACCCGCTCTATGTTTTTTATCACCCCCATCGGCCGGACAATCTCCTCCAACCCTTGCTCTCGGATTTGTTCATCCACTCCTTCCCGGGCGCCTGCATACGTAGTTCCCCCGACCAGAATAATCTTCGCAAAGGCGGGCCAGGAACCGGAATTTTTCATTTGCGCCACGGCGGTCAGTAGGGTGGCGTGATCCTTCACTGGCGAGTATCGGGCAACCATGCCAAATACCAGATCGGAGGCGGAGAGTCCGAAGTCCGTGCGAGGCGCGCGCCAATCGAGACCGGGAGTGAACCGCTCGAGGTCGACGCCGTTCGGGATGACTTCGATCCGAGAGGAGGGAATGCCCAGCAGATCGTGCGCCTCGCGCGCCACAGAGTGCGAGTTGGAGACGATGCGCGCGCTCGCATGCCAGAGGATCCGTTCGGCGCCTTGCCACAACCGTGGGTAATAACCCGCGATGCGTGTCCGCAGAGAGGTGACGATGCGGTGATGTCCGGCCAGCGGTGCGGCGATTCGCGCGTAGAGATCGGCCGTACGCAGGTACGACTGCACCACCCCCGGCCGCTCCCGCAGGATCAACCGCCAGAGCCGGAATACGACCACCATGGCACCGAGCTTGCCGAGCGGTTTGCGCAAGCTGATCAACCGCGCATCCTGCAGCGGGATTTCGACCGGAACGCGATCCAAACCGTAGACCACCGCTACGATCGGTTCAAACCGCTCGCGGTCCAGACGACGCACAAGCTCCGCCGCCTGGCGTTCCGTTCCGCCGGATGCAAGGGTAGGGATGAGGAAGAGGATTTTTTTTCTTTGCCGATTCGATTGGTTCGAGTGCATGATTCTCATTTCCTCACGCCCAACGCCGCGAAGTGCAAGGATCGGGAAGCTGGCGGAATGCCTGCGTCTCAAGCCGAAAAGAAAACGTTTGCCATGTACCAAGCATACGTGATTTGGGTTAGGAAACCGAATCCGATCAGCGCGTACAAGACAAGCATCCGGAGCCGCCGGGGGACAAACCCAAACAATCGATCCCGGTAAAGGATCAGGGGCAGGATGAGAATTTTACTAAATCTCACTACTGCCCAAATCTCATGCTGGTTGAGCGCGACGGCCATCCCCAGCACAACGGCGGGAATCAGGATGGAAACAACCTTCCGATACAAATCCCGCACATTCCCCGGCGCGGCCCGGTCGGTTAATACACGGACAAGAATGTAAACGGCCGTTAGAACAACCAGCGAGAGAATTCCAACCTTCGCCCATCCCGAGAAACCCCTGCCCATCACGGTGCCGATCCATCCATCCAGAATTGGCAGCGATCCCTGGGACACCACCTGTGCCTGAACGAGGGAAGCGATGGTCCACAACGGATCTTTCGTGACAACAGTCTGCCAAATCCACAAGAGAACCATCGGCGCGATGGCCAGCGCCGTCATCGCCAGGAGTTGCTTGGTATCGATGTCCCTCGGAATGGATGGCGGATGTTTCCTTTCCCACACCCAAACCGCCCACGGCACGAGCAGCAGCAACGGCGCGAAAATCCAGGCAACCGGATGCATCAACGTCGCCACACCCAACACCACACCCGATGCAACCCAGCGACTGCGCATCGCCAAAAGGATGCCAAGGATCAGGAGAAAAAGGACGATGGCATCAATCTGCGGGAAGATAGCATACAGGCTTCCCACGAACGGCCAGGCGATATAGAGGAACGCCATCGCCCATCCGCGATGAGCGATTCCTTCCTGCCGGCAAAGGGGAATCATCAGCAGCGCGCCGCCCAAGAGGAAGAGAAAGGAGAAAGTCTGCATGACCTGGAGCGGCCCAAGCCAGGCTCCCGTCACCGTGTGCAACGCGGCGATCAACCAAGGATAACCCGGCGGGTGATGGGGATGGAACGGCAGCCCCCACGTCAGGCTTTCCTTCCAATAGGTGTAGACATCCCCATTGGGGTTGAAGAAATTGAATTTCCACACCGCCGACATCCACTGCGTCAAACCGGTAAAGAAGAAGAAACAAACGGCGAGAAACAGAGCCGGCAGCGCGTATGATTTCCAACGAAGGGACATGATCATCCTCGAAGAATGACGGCCACGATGCTATCCTGTCAGGATTCCCATGATTTTCTCCGCCCGCCGTTCCCAGGTATATTGCTCCACGTCCTGCCTGGCCTGCCGCGCGATTCTCGCCCCCAATCCGGGATCATCCAACAATCGGCGGATCCCTGCGGCTAGTGCTGCCGGGCTATCGGGCGCCACCAGAACCGCGTTCTCACCGTCGTGCAGCACCTCCCGAAGCGTCGGAAAGTCCGTCGAGACAATCGGCCGCTCGGCCGCCATATATTCGAACATCTTCATCGGCGAGATTGAAGCCATGATCGGCGTGCGGGTGGTATACGGCATGACTAAAACATCCGCGGCCCAGAGATACAGCGGGATCCTCGCGTTTGGCACCATCCCCTCGAAACGGACCCGATCCGTAAGGCCCTGCTGCGCCGCGATGGCGCGAACGCGTGCCACGTCGGCGGGTTTGCCGCCGGCAAAGAGCAACCGGGTGCCAGGGATTTTCGCAAGTGCTTGGATGAGTTCTTCCCCGCCGCGTCCTTCATATATATGACCGGCGTGCACGATCCATGGTCCCTGTTCCGGTAGACCCAATGCGTTTCTGGCTTCCGCATGGCTCATTGGATTTTGGAATCGCTGCAGATCCACGCCATCCGGCGCCACGTGGAGAATATCGTCCCTGGCGCCCGCGGCGATGGAATCTTCAAGGAGCCGGCGGGTGATGCAGAATACGCCCCGCAGATCGGGCGAAAGCGACCGGTCGGAAACCAGCATCTGCCAGATCGGGTACCGCCGGTCCTCCTTCAGATCATGCGACTCGAAGCCCGTGTGGATCCCGGAGCGGGCGAGCCAATAGGCCACCCACGGATCCCGGGTATACGCCAGGCGGAATCCCCGCACCTTCGCGTAGGCCGTCGCAGCAAGGGCGAACCCCCTCACTGCGAACCGCTTCCGAAAATGCGGGTATGGCAACCATCGCACCGTAAACGGTCGCGCCAGCGCGAAGCGCTCCTGGAGTGTGTCTCTCAGGCGGGCGTCTTCCCGGAAATATGGCGCCGCGAGTTCCACTTCGGCATGGGCGGCGAACCCGGCGCACATCTTCAGCACCTGGACGCAATTGGCCTGGTCGGAGGGAATCCTCGAACGGGAGATATATAGAATCTTGGGCTGTGTCATCGCCGTCTGGATTTTCATCCGCCGTCCCGCGCGAATTCTACGATCGTCCGAACCCGATTGCGCCAGGTGTGCGGTTGGACATCCTTTCGAGCTTGCTTGGCCAAACTTCCAGCCCAGGCTTTTGCGCGCCGTGCTTTTTCCAGCACCGCCGCCCAGGAATCGATTGAATCCCCGGGAAGCAGGACACTATTGTTTTCATTTAAGATCACACGCAACGCCGGCAGGTCGCTGGCCAGTATCAGCCTCCCGGTGGCCATATACTCGTAGAGTTTCATCGGACTCATGATCTCTGCGGTGTTGCCCTTGCCCTGTATAGTCACTTCTTTCTGGTAGGGCATAAGCAGCGCGTCGCAAGCTGCCTGGTAAAGTGGTAACTCCGCATTCGGGACGTGGGCTTTCCAACGCAGGTTCTCTCGATTCGACGCATGTCGCTTCCATCGGTCGATGGTCGTTGGATCTCCGCCCAGGATATAAAAGGAGACCTCCGGGAGCCGCCCGGCCAGATCGATAATCTGCTCCAAGCCGCGCCCCGCCACAAGGCTTCCGAAGTAGCCGGCGGTAAATCTTTCCGGGGGAAAACCCAACCGGACGCGCGCCTGCCGTGGAGACGGTAGATCCCGATACCTCTCCAGGTCCACTGCGTCCGGCGCGACCAGGATCGGCTGGTTTATCAGCGCCGGATATCCTCTGCGAAGCAGATCCTCCAGCGGACGGCTAATGGTAATCATCCGCACGGACAGGTTTCGCGCTAACATCCGCAGATACCACGGACCAAGCCAACCGGCCGGAAGCGCGTGGATTTCCACCGCCGTGCGCAGTCCGCGCGCGGCCGCCGCCCAAGCGATGTCGATGCCGCGGGTATAGACCATGTCAGGCAAGAGGCGGGCGGCTTGGCCTGATAGCGCGAGTGCCAATCCTCGCCGTCCGAGGATCGGCGGAAGATTCACGCGGTAAACCTCGAAACGTGTTTTTATGCCGTACATCCGATCCAGGTCGGCGGACGGAGATTTTCCATCCACTGGCGGAAGGATCAGCGTCACGGCGTGTCCTTCCTGCTGCATCGCCTGGCACATCTTCATCACTTGCAAGCTATGCGCGGAATTGGATGGCACCGCGGCGGAACTTAAATATGCGATCTTCATCTTCCCCGCCGATCTATTCTCCGGACTTCCTCACGACCACGGGATAGCATGTTTTTTCAACGGCCTTCTGTCGTCGGGTCTATAGGTTCGCACGTACGGGCACCGCCGCTCCCGCTCAATACGAACGCGCATCCCACGGAAAGGATGCGATCCGACATTGTTATCCCCGACCGCCCAAGCAATCAAATCCTACTTGGTCGTCACGGTGATTCCGTAATAATCGCGGAAACACTGGTTTACCCACATGGTGGAATCGGGTCCGATATCCGTCAGACCGATACCGTTCTGAAGAGGGTCAATAGAAACGCTGTCCAACCCTTGGGATTTTGCATCCCGAAGCGTTTGATCCACTTGATCCCAATTTTCGGAATATGTCCGCAAAACAGCTTCCAGTTTGATCGTCTTATACGAATTCCAGGATACCGTCAGAATCATCATACAGCCGATGACTGCGGCGGATCCAACGCTCAGCGCAAGAGGAAATTTCGGGGTTCGAATCCGGATTTTCTCGGCCGCATACTTGCCGGTGAAATATCCGAAAAGGGCCAGCGTGCAAACCAGCGCGAACGCTGGAATGATCAGCGTGCGGTCCGGAGGCGCCTCCGAGGTCCCATAGGCCGCCGGCGCAAAACAGGATAGTTGAATGGCGGCCGCCGCCAACAGCAGATGCGGAAGCGTCCACTGACGCCGGAGTACGGTTGGGAATGGAACCCCGGCATCCGCCAGGAACCCGGAGCCCAGCATCGCAAAGACGGCGAAGAGGACGGCCGCCGTAAGAAGGTGCCTTTTGGAGATAACGATATCGATCAGAAAACGAAGACTGTTCTCGACGGTGATCCTGATCAAGTCCAAGAATCCCGGCGGGGGAGGAAACGTTGCCTGTCGGAATTGATTTCCCGGGGCTGCGATCACCAGGATCAAAGCGAGAACGGAACCCAGAAGCCCGGCTGCGCTGAACCATAGCAATTTCTTTCTGAATTGTTCAGGATTCAACAGCAAGCCGAAAACAAACAGGATGATCAGCAACGTGGTTTGAAGGGTGACGTAGGTTTCACTAAATCCCCCGGCGACAAACGTCATTACCGGGCTCAGAAAAACAAGCATAGCCGATGTCCTGCTGGACGGGGAGGATTTCAGTTTATAGAGAAGCAGCCCGAAATACGCAGAAGCAAAAATTAAGGGCGGAACAACCGAATGCATGCCCTGTTCCCAATAAAGGGATTGGGCCGTGTTGGGCGACATTTCCAAAGTGCAGAAGAGCAGGAGCAACGTGCTTACTCCTGTGATCAGGAATTTATTGGAGTTCCCTCCCGCCGGAAGCGCATGCCAAACGGCCGCCGCCAGCGCCAGAAACCAGAGCGTCAGCACAAGCGGTGTTGTATAGGAAGTAATTCCTGGTCCGATAGTTCCCACCAAACTGTCGAGAAAATTGGCGGAAAACCTGCCGGACCAGGTAAGGTACCATTGAATGGTCCCACCCAATAGTCCGCCCGCTCGCGCGATGGCGGAGGAACAATAATCGTCGGCGATAAAGCGTACAAAAGTTCCGGTGTATGCATGGATGAGAAGCGGAATGGAGAGGATGACGAGATAGCAAAATCCAATCCATTGTTGCCACCGTCGGCTCATTTTTGCCCTCCAAATTTATTCATGGCACAACTCTCCGATAATACTATAAATATTCATCCTGCCCGAAGCCCCACGGCACGATTGCGCCTACGCTGGGGAGCCCGATCCCTGTACCTTAAACACCTCATCACCGATCTATCCTCCGGACTTCCTTGCCGCCGGGCCGGACAGCACCCTTTTATATACGGCCATCTGCTGCCGGGCATATCGCTCCCAGGTCAATTCCTCGGCCCGCGCGCGTCCGGCCATTCCCATCGAGCGGGCCAGAGCCTGATCTTCCGCCAGCCTGATCATCGCCCGGGCGATTCCTTCCACGTCGTCTGCCGGGAGCAGGAACCCGTTCACGCCGTCCGCGATCGCGTCCGGGATGCCCCCCGTGCGCGTGCCGATCACCGGCACCCCGTAGGCGCCTGCCTCGAGGAAGACGAACACGAATCCTTCGAAATGATCCCCCTCCTCCTGCGACGTCATCACCAGCATGCTCGCGCCGCGGTACAGGGGATCGAGTTCCTCCCAGGTCAGCGTTCCGCAAAATTCCACGTTGCGGATTCCATCGCGCGCGATGAGGGACAAAAGTTCGCCGTGGTAGGTTTCGCCCGTTCCGCCGCCGGCAATGACGTAGCGTGCGTCCGGGAATTTTTTCTGCAGCGCGGCAAACGCCCGCAGGCTGGTCAGATATCCCTTGCGCGGTTTGATTGCGCCTACCGAAAGCACTATCGGGGAAGATGGGAAGAGCTTCGTCTCGGCCGCATCGCGCCCGACGCGCCCGGCGAACTCGCTGCCCTGCAGCACTATTTCCATCCGCTCGTCGGGCAACGCGCTCCGAAAGCGCGCCTGCATCCGCTCCGCAGTTCCCTTCGACATCGGGCACACGCAGGCCGCGCGCCGCAGCACACCGGAATAAATCCGCGCGACGACCGGCCAGCGGTGCCAGATCACGCTGTAAGTACCGAACGCGGTGAGGATGTGGGGCGTCCGCGCCCTCCGCGCAAGCACATCCCCCACCCAGCCGCAGGGAAACATTTCCAGCGAGTGAATCAAGTCCGCGCGGATCGGCGGCATTTGGCGCAGGGCAAACATCGTCGGCGCCATGCGGGCCATAACGCGCAGCGAGCCGCCTGCCATGGGCTGGATCTCCGGCAGGACGTGGGTCTCGGCGCCCGGGAAGAGTTCGCGCGCCGCGGAAGCATCCGCCGCGGATACCACCAGCACCGGTTCGACGGCATCCTCGAGCGACCGGATAATGCCGGTTGTGGCGGTGGGCCATCCGCCCCGTCCGCGCAGGAGTGGGATGACAAATGCAATTCTCAAACGCCGCGAGGTGTCCACCAGGCTCCGTTTCATTTAAGATAGTTCATCGTTGCGGATTTTATCCATGCATTCCCTGAATGCATAAACCGGGAAGCCGGCCGGTCGGCAACGGGAATGTTCGTCACCGATTTAACACTTTTTGATATTCGACCCATTGTTCCTCGGCATAGCGGTCCCAGGTAAGCCGTTCCGCCCGGGATCGGCCTGCCAGCCCCATCTGCGAAGAAAGCACAGGATTCTCCGCCAGGTGGATCATCGCCATGCCGGCCGCTTCCGCATCCGAGGGATCGACCAGAAATCCGGTTTCTCCGTCAATCACCGCGTCGGGGATTCCGCCGCTGCGGCTTCCCACAACGGGCAAACCGTATGCGCCGGCTTCCAGATACACCAAGCCGAATCCCTCAAAGTGCAGATCCAAATCCTGCGAGAGGAGCAGGAAGATCGTTGCCTCTCGGTAGAGCCGATCCAACTGTGAGGGATCCACTGTTCCGAGAAACTGCACCCCGACCAAATTCTCCCGGCGGACTATGCCCTCTAAAAGTTGACGGTACTCGCCTTCCGGAGGCGGCCCCGCGATGCGATAGACTGCCTCGGGGAAACGCTTTTGAAGAACGGTAAACGCCCGCAGGTTGACGTGATATCCCTTGCGCGGCTTGACCATCCCGACCGAAAGCACAACCGGAGCCGTTTTCTCCCGTCGATTGCGGGCGGCGTCCGGCGAAACTTGTTCAGCCGCACGGGTGCCGCATAAGATCGTGTGGACGGCGGTCGAGGGCAGATCGGATCGGTAGAAATCCCGGAGTTTGGCCTCGGTTCCATGCGAGATCGGATAGATTGCAGCTGCCCGGCGCAACACGCCCCGGTAGAAATATTCCAGCGCCGGCCATTTTCGCCAAAGCACGGTGTAGGTTCCGATCGCGGTCAGCACATGCGGGATTCCCCCTGCCCGGGCGAGCGCGTCTCCGGCCCAACCGGCGGGAAACATCTCCAGCGAATGGACCATCCTCACCCGCAGCGGCCGAAGGCGGCGCGCCGTCCACAACGCCGGGAGCATCCGCCGCAGCATGGAAGGCGTCGTCCCGTTCCAATCTTCCGCCTGCACCGTCGGCAGCGCATGCCGCTCCAGATCCGGAAACTTTTCCTCGGCGGCCGCCTCGTCCCCGCGCGAGACGATCAGTACCGGCTCGACAAATTTCTGCAGTGACCGGATCGCCCCGTCGACGAGAGACACCCATCCGCGGTATCCCCGCAGGGACGGGATCAAATAGGCAATGCGTGGTTTTTCTCCGGGGAGGATGGACAGATCGGCGGGCATCGCGCTCCTGCTACGGAGAGGATCGTACTCCAAAAAATTGATTGCGGAAACCGGAGCAGCAGTATTTGCTTATTGCTCTCATCCCCTGCCTTCCATCCGCTTCAATTCCTCCACTAGGCTTTTCGACCCGTTACGAATATCCTTCCCCCACACGAGTTCACGAATTCGGCGAAGGTCCGCGTCGGTGCGGGCGGCGGCCTTTCGGACCGCGCCTGGCAATTCCTCCGGACGATCGGCCGTCCCGGCCAGATGCTCATCACCCAGTTCGCTGCCGTATGCCCGCGAAGTCTTCATCCAGACGATCGGTACCATCGCCAGGGCCGCTTCGTACAGCACGGTGCTGTACGTGCCAATCGCCACGTCGACCTGGTCCAGCGCCTCGTAGACGGTCCCGGTTTGCATCAGGCGGACGCGGCCGGCGGGTAAGCCGTATTCTTCCAGACTCCGTTCGGATTCCCCGGGGCGCAGCTTCAGGCAGACTTCGAATTGCGGATCGCGGAGGAGGGTTTGCAGGAAGGGCGCCACTTCGTGTTTTCTCGCGAGCGGTTCGGAAACCACCAGCACGCGGATGACGCCCGTCGAGGCGGCCGCATGTTCGGGCCGGCGTCCACCGGTCCCCCGCACAGAGGCTTCCTCCGGCGGCCGCACCGGCCCGGAGACGAAAACTCGGTCTGGACCAAATAAGGCGCTATCGCGTAGCAGACGCTCGCGAAACAGATCGCTCCACACACCATACCGGTCGAACGCGTGCGGGCGCGCTCCCGAAAAACCGAAAGCCATCAATCCGGCGTGGAATTTATTGAACACGCCGTGCTGAAAACCGAGCACGGGGAGTCCGAGCGAGAGGCAGGCGGCGATCAATTCATGGTTATGGCGGTTGTCGTCAAAGATCACCGCCCGCTGCGCGCGTTGGAATTGCAGCGCTCGTTTGAGTATCCGCTGGCGGGCGACGGAGAAGGTGCAGAATTCCAGCATCGTGGGAACGAGCGCCCACAGCGCCCGGTCTTCGAGCGATCCGCCGCCGGGCGGAGCCTTTACCGCGGGCGCAGCGATTCTCCGGCCCGCCCATCGCGCCCAAGTGTCCGCGGATTCCAGAAAAAACACGGGCCTGCGCCGGCGGAAAAAATTCCCCAGAGCCTGGCGCGGCAACAGCGTATGGGCATACTCCGCATATCTGAATTCCTCGCGGTCGAATTCGCGGTAGAGCGGAGCAAATCGAAAATCGTTGCGCAGTCCCGGGCTGACGTGATCGATAATGTAAAAAATCGTGTCCCGCCTGGCCAGGCGAAAGGCAGCCAGCGACGATAAGGTAACGGCGAGCATAGCTCCTTCACCAATGACCGCTTTGAACGAACGGGATGCGCGGGCCGGCGGCAGGGAGGCAAAACCGGATTTTCCGCCGACGGCTTTCCATATCCGTTCCAGATCCGGCGGCGCGCCGTCGAGAATTATTTTTTCGGCGCCGGGGACGGCTTCCAGGACGGGAAAAACCTGTGTGAGGGGAACAAGGTAGAAACGAAGCAGCCGGTCCTGGTCATACCACCAGGGTTCGAATCCGTCTTCGGCAACGAGCGAGGAAATTCTCCGGCCGGAGGAGTCTTTGAGCACATTGATTTTTTTCAGGAGATCGAGGGCGCGATCCCAATCCGGGGCGGGGATAGGGAGTATGGCCCCATCCGGAAGCTCAAACGCTCCGTCCGTCGGGGGGTTCGGGCGGAAGCGAACGGTGAACGGGATTCCGCCGCGGACGTTCAAGGCGCCCTCAACCCTGCGCGGGTTTTCGGATTACCCGTTCGAACTCGGCGCCGAACTGCTCGTTTAATTCCTCCACGTGCAGCGCCTCCTCGGGCGATGTGGGATTGGGCCCGTCATGGAGCACATACTCGATAAACTGGTTGATAACGTGCTCGTGGGGGGACGGCAGGGCCTTGGCTTTGGGTCTGGAAATGAGCCGCGCCGCCAGCCAGCGGCGGAACAACTCCATCGAGATCCGCGCGTTCGGCCGCTCGGCCAGCGCAAAAGCGGTTTTGTATGAAAACATATAGGAGGCCTTGGTGCCGTGCAGGATGTTGATCCGCCGTTTGATTTCTTCAGGGTTGGCGGACATGCGGATATTGACGTACCCATCCCGGCTTTCCAGCACCACGTCCACTTCGTCGGCGCTCATCCACGGCCACTTGGTCCCCGTCTTGCGTGCCGCCACGCTCAGCAGGCGCATCTCCCCGACCAACGCATACGCGATGTACAGTTGGTGCGGGAGGCTCTCCGCCCAGCGCCCGCCGGGAATTTTGTGGCACCAGAAATTGGGATCGATCACCATCCGGTCGCGGTCGCCGTTGGTCATCCAAGTGAGGCCGATGTGCAGCACGCGGCCGGCATCTCCCCGCCGGACGATTTCCGTCATGCGCAGGATTCCCGCCATGAATTTATTCTGATGTACGACCGATAGTTTGCGGCCGGTCCGCTGCTGGACGGCCACGATCTGGCGGGCTTCCTCCAACGTGACGGCAAACGGCTTCTCCATCAGCACGTCCGCCCCATGCTCGAAGGCGTAGATGGCCAGATCCTTGTGAGTTTGCGGCGGCGTGCAGATGGAGACGATGCGCGCGCCGGTTTGAGCCAAGCCCTCTTCCATTGATGAAAAAGCTCCGGGAATTCCGTTCTCGGCCGCCACGCGCCGGGCCCGTTCCAGATCCGGATCGCACATACCCGCCAGGGTCACCTGCGGGTTTTTCTGAAAAAAAGGAAGATGTCGAACCGAGCCGGCGACGCCGCTGCCGACAATCAGAACTTTGACCTTTGCCATTTCCTCTCCATCTGCGGTGGAAAGTTTTCGCCACCCGGGCAGGAAATTATACCAGTCCCGCGCCCTCAGGCTTCCCGCGTAAACCAAAGACTCTGCCGTGCCTATTGGCCCTTTGGGTTGCGCTGGATTTTATGTACCGTCGTGAATCTGAATTCCACTCGATCCAACAATGAAGCAAATGAAAAGAGTTTTACGAGAACCGCGACAAGGCTCCCGCCAAATTAGGCCTGCAGGCATATGAATAATTTATTTTTATGCGGATTCATAAACCGGAATCAGCATTTCAGAGGGATTTCGCTTCCCATAACCATTTAAAATTGGCCGAAAATTATTGGCAATCCGGCCATAATTTTTCATGAGTACAAATGCCATCAAAGGATATTCCACGGGATCGAAAATAAAAAAACCGCTCCTGCGAGCGGGTTTTTTTATTCCAACAGGCCGAAGGAGGAAGCCAGCCCGTCTGCCGCGGCCAGCGTCAGGTCCCGACGTTTCTCCTCGGAGGTCAGGAGCTTGGCAAACACCATGTAATCGCAAATCAACGCGGCGCGGACCGGCGCAACGTGGGTGTGGATCGATTCGCAAACGGCGGCCAGATCCTTCGGGCTGGCAGGCAACCCTTCGACGGGGACATTAAACCTCGCCAAATAATCGATGGTGGTGATGAGCCGCACTTTTTTTTCGGCCGCGCGCAAAATCAGCGTCAGCCAGGGCGCTCCATCTCGCACAACCCCTAAGAAATAAGCGCAGGGATCCGGTCCGGAAGCAAGCCAGGTGCGAACCTCTTCGAGCAGAAAGCCGTTCCACTTCCAGGAAAACGGCGGAAAAAATGATAGACCGGCCGGGTCCTGTTCCGCGAGGTGAAAGGCATGCAGTGCAAAATCCTCCATGTCGCTCGGCATCCAATCCATTCTTTGGACTTGGTCGGAAAACAGCATCAGGCTGTCCTGTTCCAGAATCTGAACGCTTTCCAAACCCGGCAACTGGTAATACAGTTTCTTGGCGAGTTCCTGGGGATCATCTATCTGCTCGATCGTCGGAACCCGGAAACCCGCCGGTGCATACACGCGGAGGACTTTCCCGCTGTGATGCAGGATGGAAAGGATGTTGGGCCGGGCGGGCCGGACGTCGGACAATCTGGAAACGTCCATGAGAGATATCAGGTTCCGCCAAATCCCGGGCCGCAGGTCGACGATTTCCACATCACGGGCGATCATTTCAAGACCTCCCATACCTGCACGGTATGCGGACCGATCTCGGTAGTCACCGATCCCGTCTGGGTTTCTTCCGGTGCGTTCCATACCCCGCGTAAAGGCCAGGAGGAGATCATCATCGACCGCTGGTTCACCCCCGTCGGATTGGCAAGAAATATCAGGTTGGACGATCCTCCCCGGATGGTCAGGCGCAGATTCGGGTTGTCCAGGAGAACGACGTTAGGCATGTCCGCGGTGATCAGTTCCTTGGCTGCATCGAAGGTGGGCAGATAAGTGATCTTCCCCGCCCCGCGGGTTTGGGTTCCCGGAATTTGGATCGCATTTTTCAATACCGACCCTGGATTCATCCTGCCGTCAAGCGTGGGCAATCCCGGTCCGAAAACCAGGTGCCCTCCGCGGTCGGCAAATTCCAGGAACTTTTCCTGTTCCCTGAGATCCATAAAATCGGCGGTTGGAAGGAACACCATATCGTACTTGGCCATCTCATCGAGTTCCTGGTGACTGTCCGACAGGTTGTATTCCACTTGCACGTTTTCCAGGAACCGGCACGCCTCCTGGATCCAGCTGCCTTCCTCGTAGATGGATTGCCGGGCCGGATCGATTTGAAATCCCAGCGGGATGGATACTTCCGAAAAAATCGCCGGGATGCGGATCAAACCGAGATAGGCGTAATTCATCGTCGACACCGCCAGGTGATACCGCTCCAATTCGTACGACAGCACCACCAAGGTGCGGCAGTTTTTTTTGCTTTCCCAAACTCCATATTTTGCGAAGAAGGGTTGCAGATGGCGGAAGAGATCCGCAAATTCCTCGCGGAACGCGCCATCCCGGGATATCGGAGCGCCCACCCAGCGATCCCCCTCCGCCAGCATGTGGAAATTTACCGCCGTCATTCCGTGCATCACGGCGCTCAGAATCGCGAATTCTTCCTCGTGGGGTGTGTTGACGCGCGGTGCAAACCAGGAATTGCCCGAACCAAACTTGGAGACGAACGGCAGTTTGCTGGTCCCCGTCAAATAGCGGATTTGCCTCGCCAAGGCCGGGTAATCCGAGGAATTCGGATCCACTTCCATTCCCGTCAGGGTTATTTCCAGGGATTTCTGCAATCCGATGGAATCCATCGGAGTGGAAAAGATCGACGGACCGTCGATGGAAAGCGGAACCGAAATTCCCCGGTCGCGGAACATCCCGCCGAGCCGCTGGTAGAAGCGGCGGATGAGATACTCCTTGTATTCCACCCAATCAAGGTATACGGGGAGATCCCGTTGGACTGTGGCTTCACACCGCTTCGGCGCGGAAATTTCGGAATAGGCGGAATACTTTGTTGCGTAGACGGTATTCAGATTCTCGATGGCGCCATATTTCTCGGAAAGAAAATTGCGGAAAAGGGTGATGGATTCCGGACAATAATCGAGGTCGTAGGCCTGCGTGCGTCCCATGAAGGCCGACTCTTTATTCATCTGGCACAGGATGACCGGCCCGTCAGGATATTGGTGCGATACAAGCACCGGTGCCAGGGCGTCGAGGAACTTTCCTACCTCATGGAGAAACCTCTCGCTGGCATACGATGGGATGGCAAACGGGGTCGCATAGCGGGTCGACAGGGCCGGGGCGCCCGTGGAAGTGAGCGCCCATACGGCGGAATTCCGGATCACCCGAAGGGGGAAACCGCCGAACGGCATGTCTTCGCCGACAAAGGGTCCGGGGCGTAGGATCGCCAAAATTCCGGCTTTGGTGCACAGATCCAGAAACTGCGGAAGCCCTTTTTGGGGATTCTTTTCGCCGAAATCGAAAATCCCCGGACCGCTCTCGTGCAAGCCCCAGGGTACGGGAGATTGAATGATTTCAAAACCAAGTTCTTTAATCCGTTCCAACAGGGTTGGCCAGGTATTCGGTGAATACCGCCAATAATGCACGGAACCGGAATACAGCGGGATGCGCCGGCCGTCAAGATACAGCCCGTTGGAATCGACGCGAATGGCCATATCTCATATCTCCACTTTTAGAATACCCGATTCCCATCAACCATGCAACCAAAAATGGGTCAATTTTTCTTGGGGAGGAATTAATTAATAAATCCTTTACTCCCCCCGGGCCTCCACCGCCGTATCCCGGGGACGGAGCGCAACTCCAATCCCGGCGGGAACCGTCACGCTCCGATCACCTCGCGGTACAAATCCAGATAGGCGTCGACGTAGTGTTCTTCGTTGAACGCCTCGCGCGCCGCTTCTGCCATCCTGCGCCGGTTTGTGGATGATGCAAGATCGCCGTCTAATACGTCGCGGATGCCCGCCGCCAACTCCTGTGCCGTTTGAGTGCGGCCGTCGAACGGTGCGCCGATGGGGATACCCAGAAGCGATTCCACTTCCCGCACCTGGGGCGCCCAGGCAACCACCGGCGCGCCGCAGCAAATCGCCTCCAGAATTGCGATACTGAACCCCTCGAGGCGGCTTGGAATCGCCACCAGTTTGGCGGTTCTCAATCTTGCCGCCACTTCCTGCGGATCAAGTTTCCCGAGATAGTGCACGGGAAGCCCCTCCTGGATCGCTTGCTCCACTTGGGACGTGTCCTCTCCGGCGCCGAAGATATACAGCGGTTCCCTTCGAAGCCGGCGATCCGATCGATACGCGTCCAATAATAAATCAATACCTTTTCTTTTCCGCACTGCGCCGACGAATACTATTCCTTCGCGGGGATTCCTCCGCTCCGGATGCGGCTGGCCGAATACAGGCGCCACCGGATTGTAGATAACCCGTGTGCGCTCCAAGGGATACCGGCTCTCCGCAGCGATCATCTTGCGGGAAGCGCGCGAAGGAAATACGATCCGGTCGTATGCATCCAAATCATCACCCATCTCTCCGTGATGATGGGTGAGCAGCAGGTTGCCGCCACGGCCGAGAGCCCGGGCGAGCCGCGGAAATGGCCGACGGGCGAGATGGTTATGGATGATATCGGGACGAAAATATAGGAGCTCGCGGCGTAACGCAGTGAGTGCGAGCGCATCGTAGAAATAATTCTTAATCCCCGCAGGCATCGGTTTCAACCGCAAGAGCGCCTGCGGCAACCACGCGCTGTCTTTCCACCCCGGGATATGCATTGCCGCCGCAACCTCCACCGACCGGCCCGGCGCCACCTCCCACAACTCGCGGCTTCCGACGCCTTCCGGGATGGGCAGGACCTGCACGTCGTGGCCCCGCTCGATGAGTAAACGGGTGAGTTGCAGCGACGCCCGTGCCATGCCGCCGGCAGCCGGCGAGAGGGCTTCGGATTTCATCAACGGGTGAACTTGAAGAATGCGCATCTTCCCCTATTTGACCGGACGCATTTCGGCGTATACCCGGACTATTTCCGATCCGTAACGTTTCATGGAAAACGATTCCCTCGCCAACTTGGAAAGTTCCTTTCGGGACGCCGTCCGCCCGACCGGGTCTGCCAACGCACGCACAACCAAAGCCGCCAGATCATCCGCCGATTGACGGCGTCCGTCAAAGGAAAAGCCCACGGGCCGGCGCCACTCCTCCGACAGTTCGTTCACCTGGTCAGCCCATCCGATGATCGGCGTCCCGCAGGCCAGGGCTTCCAGGAGAGCCACCGAAAAACCTTCCATCCGGCTCGGGTTGACTAGCAGCTTTGCCCGCGAAACGATCTGCCGGATCGCCGTGGTGGATATCCGGCCGTGAAAAACGACCGGCAGATGGTGTTGGATTGTATATTCCTTATATCGCTCTTCATCCGGCCCGGTTCCGCACAGATGCAGCGGATGGTTCCGCAACGATCGGCTCTGATCGTACGCCGCGAGCAACAAATCAATCCCTTTGGCGTCCTTCAGCCCCCCGACGCTGACGATTCCGCTCCGCTCATCCGCCGGAACGACACTCCCCTGCAGGAATTCGTCGGATATTGGAATGTAGATCACCTTGGATTTTTCGATCGGATACCCGGACCGGCGGCAAACTTCCTCCTGCATCGATCGGCTGAGGAAGATAATCCGGTCGTACGTTTCCAGATAATGGCCGGAACGGCCGGAGTGATGCGTCAGGACAGTCGGCATGGATTTTTTCAGGATTCGGAGCAAGGGGGGAATATCGGATTCGGTTTGCTGGCAATGAAAAATATCCGGTTGGAATTGATCGATGGCCAGCCTCAACCCTTCGAGGAAACACATGTCTTGAAACAAGGAATGTCGATCGCTTCCGAAAAAACGGGTCCTGCTCAACCGGAAGGCATCGGGAAGGATTTTTGAGTAAGTAGGCAGCGCCAGGGTTGGATAAATCTGGGCCGGTGCATTCGGAGAAACGGCAAACTCCGCGGTCTTTCCCCAGATCCGTTCCGGCCACGGATAGATCGCCACCTCGTGTCCCGCTTCCACGAGATAGCGCGCGAGCATCAGGGAGATTCTTGATTTTCCCCCCGCTCTCGGGTTCACCCGTTCGGAACGAAGATAGGTTTGAATTTGCAGAATGCGCATGAGCTTCAAGGCCTGGGGCGGAGAATTTCGCCAAAGGATTCGCTGAGCCGACCGCGGAAGATCAACCTTCCTCCAACACTTCCTCGTACACGACGAGATTTTCAGCGGTATAGCGCTCCATGGAAAAGAATTTACGCGCGCTGAGAGAAAGCTGCTCCCGATAACGGAGGGAACGGACGTCTTTTCGATGAAGCCATTTCATCATTACTCCGGCCAGCGCTTCCGGCGAAGACGAAGCCGGATCGAATCCAACCCCGCATTCCAGATGAAGGAGTTTCTCGGTTTCCTCGACCTGCGGTTTCCAGCCGATCACCGCCGTCCCGCAGCACATCGCCTCGGCTAGGGCCAGACTGAACCCTTCCGCCGGACTCGGATTGACCAGCAACTCCGCGGCGAGCATTTCCCGCCGAACGCCTTCGGGGGAAACCCTTCCCAAAAACGCCGCCGGAATCCGGTGTGATTGCGCGAACTTCTTGAATCGCTCCCGCTCCGGACCGATGCCGCAGATCCGCAACGGCACTTTGCGCAGCACGGAGGAATGCGCGTACGCCGCGAGGAGATTCTGCAACCCTTTATCCAGCCGCAGTCCGCCGACAAAGAGGATTCCTTTCCGCCGCGTCGCAACGGAAACCGACGGGTCGGAATATAGTTTGTCCACCGCCGGGCGGATCAAGCGTGTGCCTTCCAGGAGCGAACCGTTGGAGCCGCAAACCAAGGTCCGCAACGCCTCGGATGGAAAGATCAGCCTGCGGTAACGATCGAGGTGTTGCCCGGCCTCATGGGTATGATGAGTTAAAAAGAGGGGGATCCGCAAACCCAGCGCGTGATAGTACAACGGGAAATCCGAAAACGAAGCGTGGTTGTGGATGATATCCGGCCGGAATTCCTTCACCGCATCGTCCAGCCCGGCGAGAAACATCACTCCCATCCGCACTGCGTGGCCGGACCGGTCGGCCAGAGGCAAACGCGACGCCGTCCAGAAATACCATCCGATTTTTTTTAGCGGCGGGATCCGCGCGGTGGGAAGCAGGCTGAGGGGCATGGCTCCGTTCTCGATCGTGTACGCCTTTTCCAGGATGGGTTCCGGAAAAGGAAAAATGGCCACTCTCTGTCCGTGCAACGCCAGTTCCCTGGAAAGCTGAAGGGAGAGGCGCGATTTTCCTCCGGCCCGGGGGTTTAATCCATCCCCTCTCAGAAACGGATGGATCTGTAAAATTTTCAGCGGGGTGGATGTCATCAAGCGCTCCTTGCCAGAGCGTTAATCCAAACGGCGGATTCCGTCCGGACCTTCATTAAACAACAGATCGACGCTTGCCATCCCGGGAATGAACGGAGAGAATGCCTGCGAATATTCCGGATGATGGAACTCATGATACTTCACCGTAATCCCCGCGGCGGCGAAAATCGATTCGTCGAGATAGTCCTTCCCGCTCGGCCCGGAAAGATACTCCGTTGCTCCCGTTTTACGGCAGATGTCCAGCAGAAGATCGCTCTTCTTCCCGGTCGGATGGAGCGCCGAAGCACGCAAGGTTGGGGTTGGGATGTCAAACGCGGACCAAAGAAATTCGATCAGCGCCAGGTTCAGGTCCGCCAGATGTGTCCAGGGCCGGAGGAAAATTTTCTCCAATGGTGCGGCATATTCCTTCCAATGCGGGGTTTTTGAATAATTTTGAAGCAGCGTCCGGTAATACACTTCCGGCCAGCGCGCCGCGTTGTTGATTTCCACTTCGGTAAACGCCTGGCCGAATTTACCCTTGGTGAGGATCGGCACGGTCACCCAAGCCCAGCCCTGGAGTGTGCGGATCCGGTTGCGGTTCTCGAAGTAGTTCTTTTTGAAAGCGACCGTATCGAGGAAGACAAAGCAATCCGCGTGGCGTGCTTTGTCGAGGTATCCGAGCCAGGGTAGGTGCTCGGGTTGGTGGATGGCAACCCGCTTCATGGGCTACCGAAGGTCGAGGTTCCACTGCCAGCGCAGTGTCTCATAACACTCCGCATGGCCCACGCCGATTTCGTAGCCGCGGTGCACACCGCGGGCGACGACCGCGTCCAGCCAGATGTCGCCGTACTTTTTATATTGGGAGTCGTGCGCCAGGAGCGAATCCCGCTTGGCCTGGACGGCCTCCGGCGGAACGGCGACGTACACCTGCGGGCGGAACGGCGAGTAGGACCGTCCCGAGGGCGTCATCGGTTCGTAGAAAAGAATCGAATTGAAATAGCGCGCCGCGGAAATCGACGCCAGCGACGTGGCGCGGTGGTCCTGGTGCGTATCGTGCGGCCAATGGGTGAGAATGACGTCCGGCTTGATCCGCCGCAGGGAAACCTCGATGGCTTCGACGACGTGGAAATCATACGGGATTTGTTTGGTGGGAAACTCCAGCACCTCCAATTCCACGCCGCCCAAGCGTCGGGCGGCTTCTTTCCCTTCGCGCATACCCTGGTCGTCGGTGCGGAAGACCGTTCCGTCCAGGTCCGAATAATCCGAGTGGGAGAGGACGAGCATGTGCGTTTCCCAGCCGCTGTGGACGGCCTGCGCCAGCGTCCCCCCGCAGCCGATCTCGATGTCATCCAAATGCGCGCCGATCGCAAGGAGTTTCATCGCTCATCCTTTCCGGTAAAGATAGAGGGTGAAATCGTGGGGCAGGTAATCATGGCGGAGGGTGACCCGGCGCGTGATGGCCTGCGCTTCGGTGAACGCGCGCTCCGGCGAACAATAGAACATATCCGCGCGGTAGTGGTCCGGATCGGAATACGTGCTGAGCAGGTTGATTCCCACCCCGCGCTCCGCCACGGCGAACATTTTCCGGAGCATGCGGAACACCCAGGCTTCCTGATCTTCGCGGAACTTCACGTTGAACGTTCCGCTGACGAACACGAAATCGAAGTGCGCCGCGGGTTCGAAGCGTTCGATATCGGTGCAGTGAAATTCGCCCGCCGGATGCCGCCGGCGCGCTTCTTCGATGAAAGCCGGCTGCAGATCCAATCCGGAATAGCGCACCGCGATCCCCTTTCCCTCAAGGTACGATTTCAAATCGCCGAACCCGCACCCCACATCCAAAATCGAAGCGCCCTGCAAGTCAGCCATTTGGGTCAGGATGGCAAACCGTATCTCTTGGGATTCGCGGCTGCCGATTCCGAGCGAGCGGGTGTCGTATCCGTACTGCTCCCAGCGCTGGGCGTAAAAATCCAGAACCGTCCGGTCTTCCGCCATGGATACTCGCGCTCCCGTTACTTTCTTTTCTTGCGCGGAGATTTTCCCTCCGCGGAATCTGAA
>JBEKDW010000029.1:0-14415 GCA_050014155.1 Anaerolineales bacterium | reverse complement strand
CTTAAGTTTGCCCGGAGACGGCGTTGCCCGATGGAATTATTGTGGCGCCCGAAAATTTCAATCCGCTGTCGATTAACTGATAAAATAAAGGTATTCCTCACCTCGGGAGGCTCACCATTGGATCCAAAACAGATTCGAATGTCTTCACCGGATATTTCCCAGGCGGAAATCGATTCCGTCATGGAGGTTTTACACTCATCAGACCTTAGCATGGGCGGAATGATCCAGGCTTTCGAAAAAGAGATGGCGCGCGTCTCGGGAACCCAATATGCCGTCGGGGTTTCGTCCGGAACCGCCGGGTTGCATTTGTCTGTGATTGTCGCAGGCATCGGGGCGGGGGATTTGGTGGTTACAACGCCGTTTTCCTTTATCGCGTCATCGAACTGTCTTTTATACGAAGGCGCCGTTCCGATTTTCGTGGACGTGGAAGATCAGACGGGAAATCTGGATTGGCTGCTTGTCGACGAAGCGGTCGAGGCGTTGAAAAGCGGAGGGAAGGCTGCAGAAAATTATCTTCCACGGTCAATGCCAAAGTCAAAGAAAGGCTTTGGAGATGTCAAAGCGATCCTTGCCGTGAATGTATTCCTTCAGGTGGCGGATTTTGACCAAATAATCGATATTGCGCATAGACACGATATTAGGATCATTGAGGATGCGTGTGAGACGATTGGCGCCGGTTATAAAGGCCGTTTGGCGGGATCTTTGGGCGATATAGGCGTGATGGCCTTCTATCCCAATAAGCAAATGACGACCGGCGAGGGTGGCGTGATAACCACGAATAACCAAGCCTGGGCTGAAGCAGCACGATCTTTGAGGAACCAAGGCCGCAAGACGGGCGGTGCCTGGTTGGAACATGACCGGCTTGGATATAACTATCGGCTGGATGAAATGAGCGCGGCGTTCGGATTGGCTCAGGTAAAGCGCCTTCCCGAATTGCTTGAGAAGCGGAGGCGGGTGGCGTTTTGGTATGAGGAGAGGCTGCGGGATTTGGAACTGGTGCGGCTTCCCCACATCGCCCCGTATACAACGGCGGTTTCCTGGTTCGTATACGTCATCCGGATCCTGCCGCCGGCGCAACGCGACGTGATCATCGGCAAACTTGCCCAGACAGGGATTCCATCCCGAAAATATTTTTCCCCCATCCACCTCCAGTCCTTTTACAGGGAACGCTTCGGATATCAACCGGGGGATTTCCCGGTGACGGAACGGTTGGGCGATGAGAGCCTGGCGCTTCCCTTTTCCGGAGTGATGACCGAGGACCAGGTGGATGCTGTGTGCTTCGCTCTTCGCAAAGCATTGGAGTAAATAATTGCCTGGTTGCTAGTTGGAAATAAAATCCAGGATAAAAAAGATGTAAGGCAATAGAAAGCCCGGTACGCCGGGCTTTTTGGTATTAAATCGGGAACTCGACCCGGATTTAGAATGTTGGCACTATGTGGAGCATACTATTGTAAACAACTTTATCCGTTGTGGGCTTGGACAAAGACGAAAAAGCGAAAAAATAGGCCTTTTGAGGGGTATAATCGCACTCAAGGAAACACATTTAAAATCGAGATTTTTTCAGCCAGAAGGGGCGATTCTTCAGAACATATGCCTGACGAACCTTTGCACGATCCGAAGTTTTCCCTACCGGACAGTCTGATCGGTCGGGTTGTTATCACCAACCTCGACCGAATGTACAACTGGGGCAGGAAAAACTCGGTGTGGCCGATGATGTTCGGCTTAGCGTGTTGCGCGATCGAAATGATCTGTACCCAGGCAAGCCGGTATGATTTGTCCCGGTTTGGGATGGAAATCATGCGCCCCAGCCCGCGGCAGAGCGATTTGTTGATCATCGCCGGAACGGTCACCAAGAAGATGGCTCCCACGATCGTCCGGCTCTACGACCAGATGACCGAGCCGAAATACGTGATGGCGATGGGCGCATGCGCCTCGGGCGGCGGTCCGTTCCGCGAAGGATACAACGTTGTACCGGGTATCGACCGGTTTCTGCCGGTGGATATCTACGTGCCGGGATGTCCCCCGACGCCCCAGGCTCTGCTGAACGGGTTGATCGAACTACAGAAAGCCATCGATGGTCAATCGCTCCGGACCGTGCCGTGGTATCGGAAGGGTGATCGCGAGATCCTGATTCCGGGATTGGGATCCGATCTGGTTGAATCCAATCCCGATTCCCGAAAATCGGAGGAACGGAAGGCGTGAACCTCGGGGAGCGATTTCCGCAAACCGTGATTCCCGACCAAAGGCCAGGTTATTCCGGTTGGATTGTCGCGCCGGAAGCCCTGCCTGACGTCGCCCGGATGCTGCGCGACGAGGAAAATTATCGGTATCTTTCCTCGATCACAGGTGTCGACTATCTTCCGGAAGGTAAATTTGAAGTTGTCTATCATTTCTTCCAGCCGAGCGGTGGGCCGGCTCTGGTGGTAAAAACCCGCATTGCGCGGGATGATCCGGCGCTACCGAGCCTGACCCCCGTTTTTCCGGGCGCGGAATTCCAGGAGCGCGAGATCTGGGATTTATTCGGGATACGCTTTATCGGCCATCCTGACCCGCGGAGAATTCTGCTGTGGGAAGGATTTTCCGGGCACCCGTTGCGCAAAGACTGGCGCGAGCCGCTGTACGAAGAGGATGCGAAACCGTTCGCCAGCCGCTGGCCGGCCGGAAATGCCGGCGGGAAATCCGACGACGGTTATGTCCGCCCTCCGGAGGGCACATCGCCCGATGGGTGGGAATCCCAGGATAACCGGGTGTTGTATGCCGCGCTGGAAAGCGCCCCGCAAGCGCGGAGCGGCGCGCTGCAAACGGAACGCCTGACATTAAATCTCGGCCCACAGCATCCTTCCACGCACGGCGTCTTCCGCATTGCCGCGCTTCTCGACGGCGAAAACGTGGTCGACCTCAAACCGGTGATGGGGTATTTGCACCGCTGCCATGAAAAGATCGGCGAGCGCAACACCTTTTTGGCCAACATTCCCTTTACCGACCGGTTGGATTACCTCACCTCACTCAGCAACAATTTCGGATACGTGCTGGCGGTGGAAAAACTCATGGGGATCCAGCCGCCGGAACGCGCGAATTACCTGCGTGTCATCCTGGCCGAGTTGACCCGCATCGTCAGCCACTTGTGGTCGATCGGTTTCCTTCTCAACGATCTGGGGGCATTCTTCACACCGGCACTCTACGCCATTGAGGAACGCGAACTGGTCCTCGACATCTTCGAGGCGGTGACCGGGTCGCGGATGATGTGTAATTTCTTCCGGTTCGGAGGGTTGGCGCGCGACGTTCCCGACGACATCCTGGAACGGATTCGCGGACTGATCGAGGAGCGGCTCCCGCGCAAAGTGGATGAATTGGATTCCTACCTGACGGAAAACGAAATCCTGAAAGAACGGTGCATCGGCGTCGGGATGCTCTCCGCGGAGCAGGCTGTCGCCTACTCCGCCGCCGGACCCGTCTTGCGCGCTTCCGGCGTGCCGTACGACGTGCGCAAGGCCGAGCCGTATTCCGTATACGACCGGCTGGATTGGGAGGTTGCCTGCCGCGATGGCGGCGACGTCTACGACCGGTACCGCATCCGCTTGGACGAAATCCGCCAGAGCATCCGCATCGTCCGCCAGGCGCTCCATGATCTTCCCGGGGGAGAGATCCTGGCCAGCAAGCCGCAATATCAGGTGCGAGTCCCCCCGGGTGAAGCCTACGGGCGCGTGGAAGGTCCGAAGGGCGAATTGGGGTTCTATGTCGTCTCCAACGGCGCGCCCAACCCCTGGCGATACCACGTGCGTGCCCCGTCGTTCATCAACCTGACCTCGATGGCCGAAATGTGCCGTGGGCAGAAGGTCGCCGACGTCGTGGCGGTGCTCGGCAGCATCGATATCATTCTGGGAGAAACGGATCGATAACCACGGATGACACAGATTATTTCGGATGGAACAGATTGCGAACTCGATATTCAACCAGATCAATTCCGTGTAATCCGTGGTAGGGGTTATTGAATCATGTTTGGATTTGGAATTTTCAACGGGCTGGGTCTTACACTAAAGCACCTATCGGAGTCTTATTGGGATGATCTCCGCTGGTGGGGAAGGCGCTACTTCCATCCGGAAGGGATCGGCCACAGGAGCAGCAAAGATACGCGCGGGATTTTCACCATCCAGTATCCGGAAGAAAAACTCCCCATGCCGGAGGCTTTCCGGGTCATTCCCTTCCTGGTTTACGCTGAAGGGGAAGAGGGCGTGCGGAAACTTCGCTGCACGGCCTGCGGAATTTGCGCCAAGGTTTGCCCGCCGCAATGCATCTGGATCACCCGGAGCGCAGATCCTTCCACCGGGAAGCCGATCCCTGCGCCGTCCGAGTTTTTCATCGACACCGATTTGTGCATGAATTGCGGTTTGTGCGCGGAATACTGCCCCTTTGATGCCATCAAGATGGACCGGGAATACGAATTAGCCTCGCGCACTAGGGTTGGAAACATCTACAATCTGGAAAAGCTCCTCCGGCCTGAGGCTTACCATGCGGCGATCCATCCGCTGGCTTTCGAACGGGAGCGATCCGCGCGGGCGGCCAAGAACGCCCGCCGAACGGATGGCGGCTAATGTATCACGAAGACACCGAGATGCTCTTCCCCATGCGCGTCGTTCCTTCGCTGGCCGATCTGCGCGGGGTGGGCTGGAAGCGGCTGGTGGCGCGGGTATCGGAATTGGAAGAGGACGATCCTGATGCCTTGGCGTTCGGCCTGATGATGATCCGCTTGAGCGGATGCGTCACCTGCCAGGCGGATTCCTTCCGTGCCCTGCGCGGCTGTACCGCTTGCGCCCGCCAGGCGATTCTTCGCTTCCGCGGCAGCGATCAGGACATCTCCCGATTGTATGAGAAAGCCCGCAAGGAAATTCAAGCCTACCTCAACGGGGATTTCAAGGCCAAGGAAGGACACGAATGAGATGAAAGCTCCGTCCCCGGGCGGGAAGAGCCCGACCATCGAGCAACTGCGCGCCGCGCTGGGGAAGGTCGAGGACCCCGAACTTCACAAAGACCTCATCGCCCTGAATATGATCCGCGATCTTAAGGTGGAGGACGGCCGGGTGTCGTTCACGCTGGTTCTCACCACGCCCGCCTGTCCCCTGCGCGACCGAATCACCGCGGACGCACGCGAGGCCGTGCGCTCGGTTCCGGGCGTACGGGAGGTGCAAGTGAGCATGGACGCCGCCGTTCCGGGCGGGTCGCAGCGCGGCCAGGTACAATCTCCGGCCCGGAACATCGTTGCCGTCGCGTCCGGAAAAGGCGGGGTGGGCAAGAGCACCATCGCGGTCAATCTGGCGGTCTATCTTGCGCAAAAGGGAAGTTGCGTGGGTTTACTGGACGCGGATATCTACGGCCCCAATGTGCCCAGGATGATGGGAATCTCCCAGCTGCCCGCACCCGACGGCGAGCGGATTGTTCCAGCCGTTGCGTTTGGAGTGAAGGTCGTGTCCGTCGGATTGATGGTAGAACCGGGTCAGCCGCTTATCTGGCGCGGGCCGATGCTGCATTCGGCCATCCGCCAATTGCTGGCGGATGTCGAATGGGGGTCGCTGGATTATCTGATCGTTGATTTACCCCCGGGAACGGGCGATGTGCAGATCAGTCTATGCCAGCTCATCCCCGTTACTGGCGGTTTGATCGTTACGCTTCCGCAACAAGTTTCGCGGGACGACGCCCTGCGCGGGCTGGAAATGTTCCGGATGGTGAAGGTACCGATTATCGGCGTGGTGGAAAATATGAGTTATTGGACGAGCCCCGACGGCAGCCCGGTCGACTTGTTCGGCCACGGCGGGGGAAAGCAGCTGGCTGGGGAGGCTGATGTTGCCTTCCTTGGGGATATTCCGATCGATCCAACCGTGCGGATCGGAGGAGACAGCGGAAAACCCATCGTCGTTACCTCACCAGAATCGCCCGTTGCGATTGCGCTTATCCAAATGGTCGAAAAGGTGGCGGCACGCATAAGCGTTTTAGCAGTGGAACATGCCGCAGTGAACCGCCAACCCGATCAACACCCCGAAGTTTAATTCCTCCAATCACCGGGGATTTATTTACTCTCCTCTCTCATTGGAGGCGTTTCTAAAACCTGGCGGAGGACTTGCCGGTTTTGTGTCGATGAGGTTCATCACGCCGCCCCGTTGGAGCGTCCAGAGGAAGATGTAAGTCAGTCGGTGAATTCTGTATTTATCCAACGGCGCCGGATCGTAGACAATCAGCGAATGGGTCACCAGTTGCTGCAGCGCGGGATCCAATTGCTTGGGTTCGAGATCGGTGGCCCGTTGCAGGTCCTCATAGGTCGTACCGTTGGGGGAAAACCGTTCCATCGCGAACAGCACCTGGCGCGCGCCGGGCAGAAGCAGTTTCCAGGAATGGCGATAAATCTGTTGCAGGACGATCCCTGTCGGCGTTCCTTTCGCCGCAGGGACCAGATTTTCCAAAACGCGGTGCAACGGCAAACTCGCCGCCTGACCGATAATCAACTTCAGCGCCATGGGATTCCCACCTACCAGTGAAAACACCTTCTCCATATCCTCTTCGGAAATGTTCAATCGGCGTTCCTGAGCCTCATACCGCATGAGCGAGAGGCAGGCTTCGTGGGATAACTCGTGCAGATAGAGATTGACGCATCCGGAAAGCAGGGGCAGCCGCTGGCGGCTGGTGAGCAGAAAACGCGTCGGCCCTGTAGGGGTGAGCAGATTGGGGAGAAAATCCTTGGGGCGATGTTCCGGCTCCAAATCTTCCAGAATGATGAGGTACGGTTTTTCCGAAAGGATACTCCGAATCGACGCGCGGCGATCCTCCCGGTTTAGATTGGACTGGCTGTCCGGCTGACCCAATTGGGCAGCAATCTGCTCGATCATCCGGTTTGGATCGAGCGGCGGGGGCGTGTCGGGTGCTTCCCAGAGGAAAAACGGCCGGTCCATGGCCGAAACCCAGGCCGCATCGGCCCAATCGCCCGAGCACAGCGCTTCACGCACCGCAGCATAGGCTAAGGCGGTTTTTCCCAGTCCGCCCAGACCCTCGATGCTGATGATCGGCGGACCCTGCGGATCCCGCAACCAGCGGTCGAGTTGCGCCAAAGCGTCTTCAAACCCGAACAACCGCTGGAAGGGCGCCGGTGGAAGATTGCGGCAACGGAGGATGATCGCCTCGGATCGGTTGGCTTCCGTTTCCTTTTCCAAATCCCGCATGGCTTTGGCCAGGTGTTGCAGAGCCTGGGATTGCATCGCATACAAACCGCTGCTGGACCGCCCCTGGTGCAGTGACAGTTCCTGCATCGAGCGGCCTTCCCAGAACCTTTCCCGGAGCAGCGAGTACGAATCCGGATGACTCGTTTTCATTTTCTCCAGGCCCTGTTCCAGATTCGATTTAATGTGTTGCGCGGAAAGCGAAGCATCCTTCGGGAAAACGTGCGGCAGTAATCTCTGTAGATTGGAAAAATCAGGCTTGGAATGAGGGTGGACTAAGGCCCGCAGGGCGGCATGGATTTCCAGCTGGAGGGTGTCCGGTGGAAGCTCGGATTTGATTTGCTCATCGGAATCCATTGATCACCTGGGGTAACGAAGGATCAAAAGCAGAACGGATGCGGTTGTACCTGATCAATCCCCGCGCCCATTATAAGTAAACCCATCGGCTACCACAAGCCAGCGACGATAGGTATTCTTTGGCAAACAAAAAAGAGGACGCTGCTTGAATGTGGGAAGGTGTAAAAAATACGCCGAGGGGAATCTATCTTCCGAGGAACCATTCCTTTGGATCCTCCAGGAAGTTCCGGAATTGTGATTTTTCCATCCCCATATGCTCCCAAGGTATAATGAACGCCGTATTTGAAAGACAAGTCTTTCTGGAAAGGTCTGAGAAAATGTCCGCCATCATCGGCGTGCGATTTCAGAGATTGGGAAAAGTTTATCATTTCGATGCGGGAGTCCATTCGGAAGCCATCCATCCGGGGGATTACGTGGTCGTCACGACATCCCGCGGAAAACAGATCGGTCAGGTTGCGTGTTTTGTTCCCCCGACCCATACGGTTGAGGGGGAGCGACGGACAATCGACCGCCCCGCGTCGGCGCAGGATTTACTGATCCAGCAGGGTTGGAAGGAGCGCGAGGAGGAAACGTTGACCGCCTTGCGCGACCACGCCAAAATGCTGAATTTACAAGGGGTAAAATTTTCCGCCGTCGAGTTTGGCTATGACGGTTCGCATATGGCCGTCTTTTTCTCAACCGAAACTGACGAAAAATTGGATCTCAAACCTTTGCGCAACGACCTGGCAAAAAGGTTCCCCAGGCAGCAGATAGAATTCCGCCAGATCGGACCGCGCGATGTTGCCCGGCTCCTATGCGGCTTAGGAGCCTGCGGGCTCGAACAACGATGTTGCGCGCAGTTCCTGGGCGAGTTCAATCCTATCTCGATCAAGATGGCCAAGGCGCAGGGGATCTCTCTCAATCCGGGTGAGATAACCGGCATTTGCGGACGCCTTCGCTGCTGCTTGATCTATGAGTACGATCAATACGCCGAGGCCCGCCAGCGGCTTCCCAAGCGCGGCAAACGCGTACAAACTCCGAGAGGGGTGGGCCGCGTGGCCGAGGTCTTCCCGTTGCGCGACGGCGTCCTGGTGGATTTTGGCGAAGAGGCTGGAACGGCCGAATTCAACCGGGAAGACGTCCACCTGATCGACGAAACCAATTCTCCATCCTCAACCCGCGAAGAAACCGGTGCCGCGGAAATGGACAAATCGAAAAACGATAAACCACCCGCGGACGAGAGACCCACGGGAAGATAACCCGTCCCGTTCTCCATCCCCTCCCTCGGAAGATCTTAGCCATGCCTTCCGTTTTGTCCCAGTTGTTCCGCAGACCTCCGGGTACCGGATGGTTGATCCTTTCCGGGGGATCGCCAACCGACGACCATGTCCAACGGGCCTTGGCATTAGTGGAGCACGCCGGAACGGTAATCGCGGTTGTTCCAACCGCTGATTTTCTCGGAATGGCCGAAGAGGCTCTCGATCCATGGATAGCTTTGACCGGATGGAGCGGAAGAGCGGTTGACTGCGGTTCTCCCGACATTGTGGAAGAGGAAGTTTCCGAAGCGACTCTGATTCTCCTTCCCGACGGTGCGTCGGCGAATCTGTATGTTGAAGCCTTGGGACAAACCGACGCCGGGGAATTCCTGCTTTCCGCATTGGACGGTGGAGCGGTTATCGTCGCCGCAGGATCGGCGGCGGAGGCGATGGGCGAGCTGATTGCGGAGCCTGACGCCGACCGCCTTCCCGATCTTCGCGGCGGGGATGACGACCACCGCGCCGGATCCCCGGCGTTAGGATGGGTTCCGGCCGCGATCATCCAATCGCATTTTTCCGCAGGCATACCCATCCCCGCCTCCCTCAAACGCAAGGAACTTTTCCGGCTCGGTCTCCCGGATGGAGTGTCGCTCGCGCTGGGTCCGGGGGACGAACGCGAGATCTGGGGCGAGGAGAAGCCTGTGATTACTTTTCGCGGCTGGTGGAACGCATGAATCGCGGCGTCGAACCGGGCCTCTCTCCGCAACGGGTCGTTTCCCTGGTGCCTTCCACGACCGACAGTATGTTCACTTTGGGATTGGAGCGCTTTTTGATTGGCGTCACGGATTACTGCCCGTTACCGGAGAACCAAACCGGGGTCCACCGGATCGGTGGGCCAAAGGATGCGCGTGTGGAAGAAATCATCGGCCTCCATCCGGAGATGGTTTTTGCCAATGCGGAGGAAAATCCAGAATCCCTGATCGCCGCGTTGGAACAATCCGGTTTGCGGGTGTGGGTCGTGTTTCCCAAAAACGTACGGGAGGCCGTTTCGGACCTGCGGGACCTGGCGATGATGTATGCTTCCGAAACCGCGTTGCAAAGCGTTGTCTGGCTTGACCGCGCCGTGGATTGGCTCGAGGGATCGCGGCCGCAAAAAACGATGCGGGTATTTTGTCCGGTTTGGCGGGAGGGTCCGGCAGAAAAGCCCGATCGGTGGGTGACATTGAACGGCGATACCTATGCCAACGATTTGCTCTCCCTCTGCGGCGCGGAAAACGTTTTCGCCGATCGGACGAGTTCAAGATATCCACCGGTAACCCCGGAAGAAGTGATCGCGGCCGATCCGGAAATTATCCTGCTTCCCGACGAACCCTTTGCCTTTGCGGAAGAGGATGTCTCCTTCTTCCTACGGGATATGCATTCCATCCAGGCAGTGCAGCAACAAAAGATCCGTCGCGTGGACGGCCGGTTGATTTTCTGGCACGGAACGCGATTGGGCGAGAGCATCCGCGTTATCCCCGAGTGGTTTAAACCATAATGGAACTGGCTCAAGCAGAGCCTGTTCCGGAATGGAAACAAGAGGGAATTCCCTGAACTCCATCTCACCTGATAGATAAACCTAAAGACCTTTGCCATGAGAAAAAAAATGAAGAACGCGTTCGTTGGGGTCGTCGCACTACTGCTTCTTCTCACCGTATGTGCACTGTTGTATCGGGTGAACCTTACGTTCGCGAAGCAGAATCCCGGTGGAAACGATTTCCTTGCCCGTTGGATGGGCGCCCGCTTTGTTCTGCAAGGCGTCCAGCCCTACGACGATCGGGTAGGCCTCGCAACACAACAATGGATATACGGGCATGCGGCGGATCCCAGCCGGGGAGAGGATCTTTCCCGGTTCGCTTATCCCCTCTATGCAATGATTTTCTTCGGCCCGTTCGGCTTCTTCGATTTCACGACTGCGCGGGCGCTATGGATGACCGTGTTGGAGATGAGCACGGCCGCGTTTGCGTTGCTCACGGCCGCGATTGGCGGATGGGAATCGCAGCGCGGAAAAACGGTGGTGTGGATTCTCTTTGCCCTGTCCGGATATTTCGGATTACGGGCGATTATCAATGGTAATCCCGTCGTTCTCGCAGGCCTGTTCTTGGCATCCGCGATTTTTCTTTTCGGCAAGGGTTTTCCCCTGCAGGCTGGCATCGTATTGGCCTTTGCCACCATCAAGCCACAAATCGCGATTTTCCCAATTCTCTGGCTGGCCCTCTGGTGCCTTTTCCAGAAACGATATTCCCTTCTCGTTTCTTTTGGCATCACGCTGGCAGTGCTCATCGGTGCCAGCATGCTGTTGGTTCCGAATTGGATCATGCTCAACATCCGGGAAATTATTGCATACCCCGTATATACGGAACCCGGGACCCCCTCGGCCGTTTTTGGATTATGGTTCGGAGAAACGGGGAAGGCGGCGGGATGGATATTTTCCTTTCTGTTGCTTGCGGGGTTGCTTTGGGTTTGGGTGAAAAACCTGAAGAGTTCCTACCAGAACTTCCTCTTCACCATGGCTATTACCATAAGCGCTGCACCTTTACTGGGTATTCCCTTCGATCCGGGGAATGAATATTTGCTGCTTCTTCCGATCGCGCTTGGAATATCGATCTGGAAAGATTCCTCGTGGAAGAATATCATACCGTGGGCGCTAACCTTGGGCGCGATTTTCTTCGGCCTATGGATGATTTTCTTGTTTACGGTACAAAAGGGAATGCAGCCGGTACAAAACCCGATTTTACTCTTCCCGCTCCCGGTTTTTTTATTGGCCGGATTTGCACTATTATATATCGGGAACAAACGCTCCATGCTTGCTGGATAAAAAAATCAAACACCTGGAAATTTCCGTGTGTTTGATTTTTTTATCGGTTCCCCAGCGTATGCAGCAATAAAAAGTTCGGCGGCCCCTTCAATTCCATCGGCAAGGATGAGACCAAGATGACCTGTTCGCCGGGGTGGACAGGGCCGGATTTTAAAAGCGCGGATTCCACGCACCCCACCATGTCTTCCACCGAACTGGCCGGGGGAACCAGTGATGGGATGACGCCCCACAACATGGACAGACGGTTATACGTGGCCGGATTGGGTGTGAAGGCCAGAATCGGGGCGGACGGCCTGGCCTTCGACATCAGCCGGGCGGATCGGCCCATCTGAGTAAAGACGGCGATTGCCGCAACTTTCCGGTCTTTGCCCAATTCCGCGGCGGCACGGGCCAGCGCTGTGGGATGATCGCGTAGTTCCCCGGAAGGATATCCCTTCCAGCGGCCCCATTCCTCCAAATGCTTTTCGGCATCGCGCAGGATCGACGCCATCATCTGGACCGTTTCGACGGGATACGCACCGATCGCCGTTTCGGCCGATAGCATGACCGCGTCGGTTCCATCGAACACGGCGTTGGCAACATCGGAAGCTTCGGCGCGCGTGGGCTGCGGGTTGGTGATCATGGTTTCCAACATCTGGGTTGCGGTGATCACCAGCTTGGATTTGCGGTTCGCGGATTGGATGATGTTCTTCTGGATGCTTGGGACGTCCTGCAGTGATGTCTCCACCCCCAAATCCCCGCGGGCCACCATCACCCCGTCTGCCGCCTCAAGAATATCGTCCAATTGCGCGAGCGCCTCGCGCCGTTCCAGTTTCGCGATAATCGGCAATCCGGTTTGGGAAGGATCCTTTGCCAGGATAAAATCCCGAACTTCGGCTATATCGCCTGCTTTCCGGACAAACGAGATGGCCACCGCATCGATTCCCTGCTGTAATCCGAAGGTGAGATCCTGTTTGTCTTTTTCAGTCAATGCGGGAGCCGCTAAGCGCACACCGGGAAGGTTGATTCCTTTATGGGGCAGGAGCGTGCCGCCCCGTTCTACGCGGGTGTGAATATCGCTGCCCTCCGCGTTCTCCACCAGAAGGATCAGGCGGCCGTCGTCCAGCAGGAGCCGGTCTCCCGGATGGACATCCTGCGGCAGCGATTTCCAGGATATAGATACCTCACGCTCGTCGCCGGAAACGTCGCGGGCCGTCAGCGTATAAGCTTGACCGTCCCGCAGGACCGCTTTGCCCGCCTGCAGGGCGCCGATTCGAATTTTTACCCCCTGTAAATCCTGCAGAATGGCCACGGGCTGCTTGAATTCCGCGGCAGCATTCCGGATCAGGCGGATGCTTTCGGCGTGATCCGTGTATTCACCGTGGGAAAAATTTAACCGGGCGACGTTCATTCCCGCCCGCATCATGGCCAGGAGGATTTCACGCTTTTGGCAGGCAGGCCCGATGGTGGCGACGATCCGCACCCGCTGATAGCCGGACATTTCTTCGTCCATGATGGACATCCAATCCTTTTTTAGAGATGGTAGAGTTCGTGCGCCTGGCGTGCGAGTTCTTCACGAAAATCCGGATGCGCTATATCGATCAACGCGCGTGCCCGCTGGCGGATGTTACGGCCGTACAGGTGCGCCGCCCCGAATTCCGTGACTACGGTGTGCACATGGTTGCGGGTGGTCGTCACGCCCGCGCCGGCTGTCAGCATGGGGACGATCCGGCTCACCAGTGTCCCGTCGCTGCGCCGGGTAGTGGAGGGCAGTGCGATGATCGCGCGTCCACCCTTGGAGCGGGAGGCGCCGTAGATGAAATCCAGCTGTCCTCCTACGCCGGAATAGAAACGCGTGCCGATGCTGTCGGCGCAAACCTGGCCGGTCAGATCCAGTTCGATTGCGGAGTTGATGGCTACCATGTTGTCGTTCCGGGAAACCACGAATGGGTCGTTGACGTATTCGATGGGATGTAGCTCCACAAACGGGTTGTCGTCCACAAAATCGTACAGCCGCCGGGTTCCAATGAGGAATGCGCTGATGATCTTGCCTTGATGAATTGTTTTTCGGGCATTGGTGATCACACCCGCTTCCGCCAGATCCGCCACACCGTCGGAAATTAATTCGGAATGGATACCCAGGTCCTTCTTGTCGCGTAGATCCTGCAACACAGCATTGGGAATTTCTCCGATCCCGGCTTGCACGGTGGCGCCATCCTCGATGAGCGGCGCGATGTAGGAGGCGATTTTCAGGCTGAGTTCGCTGGGTTCGCCCATCGAGATTTCCGTCAGTTCATAGGAGACAGGCACCAGATAATCGATCTGCGAGATATGCAGCAGGGTATCCCCCAGCACGCGGGGCATGTGGTCGTTCACCTCGGCGATCACCAGATGCGCTTGCGATGCGGGCGTCTTCACCATGCCGCTTTCGACTCCGAGGCTTACAAAACCGTGGGCGTCCGGCGGGCTGACATGCAGCAGCGCGACGTCCAGGGAAAGAATCCCCTTCCGGTATAGGTTGGGAAACTCCGAGAGGAACACCGGTGTGAAATCAGCCCGGCCGTCGTTAACAGCATGGCGGACATTCTCACTGATGAACATGGAATTGATGCGTAGGTGACCTTCCATATCCGGGGAGACGTAATCATCCGGACAAAAGGTGAGCAACTGGTCGATTTCCACGTTTTGGATGTGCGGCGCGCGGCGAACCAACGCCTTGAGCAGCACTTTGGGCACGGAGCAATTTCCGGTCATGAAGACGCGGTATCCGCTTTCGATCATTTCC
>JBEKDW010000028.1:0-14592 GCA_050014155.1 Anaerolineales bacterium | reverse complement strand
AACCGCATTGAATTATCCTTCTTTTCGGCGGTGTAGTGGACGCTTTCTCCTCAGCCAGAATGGATTATTGATCCGAAATGAGCCCGCAGAGAATCATGTTGGTCGACGATCACGAGGTTGTGCGATTGGGATTGAAATCCCTGATCGAGCATCATCCCGGATTCGAGGTGGTTGCGGAAGCTGGATCGGCCAAGGAAGCGGTGGAGAAAGCGGCATCTCTTCAACCCGATGTCATTCTGATGGATATCCGCCTGCCCGGCGCATCGGGGATCGAAGCTTGCGAGGAAATCCTCCGGGCCAACCCGGAAATCAAAGTCATCATGCTCACCTCCTACGCAGAAGACGAGATGCTCTTCTCCGCGATCCGGGCCGGCGCTTCCGGATACCTGCTGAAACAAATCGGTGGACAGGAACTGATCCAGGCGATCGAACGTGTCGGACGGGGAGAAGCGTTACTGGATCCGCTGGTGACCAAACGGGTGTTTGCGGAAATGCGGAAAATGGCGCTGGATGAAGAGGCTTCCACATTTTCCGGCCTAACCCCGCAGGAAATGCACGTATTGCAATTGGTCGTCGAAGGGAAGACGAACAAGGAAATCTCCGAATCATTGTTTCTGGGGGAAGGAACAGTGCGCAACTACGTGTCTTCGATCCTCTCCAAATTGAACGTGGTGAACCGCACAGAAGCGGCGGCCTACGCGGTACTCCATAATTTAAAATCGTATTTATAAATTCGAAAGAGGCCTTTCGTTGAACCTCGCCCTGTTGCTGGCGGTTTCCATCTTCGCGGGCGTTCTGCCCATGATTTGTTGGTCGGTGATCGTCTGGTGGTTCGACCGGTACGAAAAAGAGCCGTTTCAACTCCTGCTGTTCTCCTTCCTGTGGGGGATGATCCCCGCCGTGGCTATTTCGCTTCTCCTGGAAGTATTGCTTGGAATTCCGGGGGTTTCGAACCTGCAATCGGCCGCTTCAGGAATCTCTTTCCTTGGTGTTGGCGTGCTTCCACCGGTGATCGAAGAGGGGTTGAAATTCATTGGATTGCTGGCAATTTTTTCGATCGCCGGCCAGGAGGTGGATGATCCCCTCGACGGGATTATCTACGGAGCGATGGTGGGGTTTGGATTCGCCGCAGCCGAGAACACCCTGTATTTTCTCGCAAGCCAAACCGTTTCCGAGCTCATCCTGCTCATTTTCATCCGCACGATGATCTTTGGATCAGTCCATGCCTTGTTCACTGCTTTCACCGGTTTGGGATTGGCTTTGGCCAAGTACTCCCACACCCGTTGGAAAGCCGTCTTGTGGGCGGCCGGAGGTGTTTTCGCTGCGATTGCGTTCCACTTCATCCACAATCTGGGGTTATTCTGGATTTCCAATACGCCGTGGGGTTTTTATCTCAGCGTACTTTCCTTTTTGGTCGGATTTCTTTTCGTGATCCTGCTGTTTATCGGTTCGTTGCTCAGGGAACAGAAGGTAATTAGTAAATATTTGCTTCCCTATTCTCAAAATGGAATTCTGCAAACGGACCAATGGGAGACAGCAGGATCCTTGCGGAGGAGAATACAAGTGGAATGGGCCGCGGTTCGAGTGTTGGACTTTAAAAAATATTCCAGCCTTACCAGAATTCACACAATTTATGCCGAATTAGCCTTCAAGGAAAAACAACGCCAATTATGGGGCGAGAATCCCTATCGAGATCGGCAAATAAGCGATTTAATATGTGAAATGCAGCGATTATTGCCCGGCATTCGTCCTCCGACTTGACCGGTTTGGTATAATCCTTCCACAAGAAAACGGAGATGTCGATGTCGAATACAAGCCCTCGTTCTGCGATTCCAAGCCGCATTTGCCCGTCCTGCGGCACACGAATAGCGGATTCCGCCTCGCGCTGCGCAGTTTGTGGAATGGTGTTCGAAGCAGGATCCGGCCGAACGGCCAGAATCCCGTCCAGAATTTCCGGAACCTCCGCGTCGCTTAATCTTCCCGTTGGTGTAGTTGTTGCGGGCCCTATCCTATCGCTGCTTTTTGGCGCCTTGGTGATGGTTTTATTAGTGCGTACCGGACATTTCCCTGGGTCTGCTTCCACACCGGCAGTATTGCCTTCCGTCACGCTTACGATCACCCTGACTTCTTTGCCGACGGATACTCCAACGCTTACGCCGACCCCCACGCCCCTTCCGCCAATCATGGTGACGGTGCAGGCCGAAGATACCTGTTACGGGCTGGCAGCGAAATTTGGGTTGACCGACATCGCTCTCATCACAACCCAAAACGGCAAATCGGTGGATTGCAACAATTTACAGCCCGGTCAAACCTTGTATCTCCCACAACCGACTTCCACACCGCCGCCAGCGTCGACCGCCACGGCAGGCGTGTTTAATATGACCGCAACGGCATGCCAGTTCGATAGTTACACGGTTAAAGACGGCGATTACCTATCAGCTATTGCAGCCAATTACAACGTATCCATCGAATCTATTAAAAAATGGAACAGCCAATACAGCTTCGCGAATGATGTCGTATTCGTTGGCATGGTCCTAAGAATCCCGCTTTGCGAGCGATTGCCTACCGCCGGCCCGACCCCGACTCCGACAACGCCCCCACCCTACCCGGCGCCCAACCTTCTATCGCCGAGAGATGGCACTATTTTCGGAAGCACCGATCAGGAGATTGCGCTGCAATGGGCTGCGGTGGCGACGCTTCGGGATAACGAGGAATATCAGGTTACAATCCAGGATATTTCCACCGGATCCGGCGATAAAATTCTCAATTACGTGAAAGATACGCGGTTCATCGTCCCCGTCAGTTTGCGCCCGACCGACGGAACCACGCGGATCTACCGCTGGAGCGTCAACGTGGTTCGGATTTCCGGGACCACGGATGCCGGTAACCCGATTTATCTATCGGCGGGTGCGATGAGCGAAACGCGCGTGTTTGCCTGGGGCGGATCCGCTCCGGCTGTTCTCACGCCTACCCCGTAAAATAATCTCTGGATGGAAAAGGACTTCTTTTTTAAAAATAGAGGATCAGCCTTGCGGCTGATCCTCTCCGTCTGCCCCGCGGTTGGAAATTCGCAGGACGAATCCCCGAGCCTCCATTCCCTTATTCTTTGCTGCTTCTTCCATCGCGCGTTGGATTGCCGAGTGTCCCGATTCGGAGAACGCAATCACTCCGGGGCCGGCGCCGGAAAGCGCCGCGGCAGCGGCGCCCGCCTGCTTGGCCGCCAGGAGAATATCCTCCACGCCGGCAAGACGTGCGAGACGGTAGGGCTGATGCAGCCGGTCGGTCATGGCCTCCGATAGCAGCCGGTAATCGGCTGTGCGTAATGCGTCGGCAACCAGGAGTGACCTTCCGATGTTGAATACGCCGTCATGGAGTTTAATTTTCTCGGGCAGGATGGATCGGGATTCGGATGTACTCAACGCTTATCTATGCCGAGAGCGAGCTTGATGAAATCATCACCGCGCATAAACGGAAGGCTGCCGGCCTTGGCTTGTTCCTCGTCGTAAGCGGTGGTGTTGTCTGGTGCCCTTCCAGGCCGCAGGATGGCCACGGGCACGGGATCCCCGGCGTGGATACCGGTAGAGACGGGCGTGGGGTGATCCGGGAGCACGGCCACGGCGACCTCGAGCCCAGCCTTTTCCACGCCCTCGAGAATCGGACGCACCAAGCGGTGGTCGAGCATCTCGATGCACTTGATCTTGAGCTCCAGATCCTTGGCGTGGCCCGCCTCATCCGTGGCCTCCACATGCACATACACCAGGTCATGATCCTGGATCGCTTTAACACAGGCCGCGGCCTTGCCCTCGTAGTTGGTGTCCCAGAGGCCCGTGGCCCCCTCCACCCTGACCACATCCATGCCGGCGTATAAGCCCAGCCCCATGATGAGATCCACCGCCGAGATCACGGCGCCGTGAATTCCGAACCGCTCCTGAAAGGTTGCCATCTTCGGTTTGTGGCCCGGCGACCACGGCCAGATCGCGTTGGCGGGATCCTTCCCTTCGGATACGCGTTTCCGATTGACGGGATGATTCTTCAGAATCCCCTCCGCGCTCGCCATCAGCGAGCGCAGCTTGGCCTCAGTGGCTTTTGCCTCGTCGGACTCAGCGGCGGGCAGAAGATCCTTCGCGGGTTGACCCACGTGATCATGCGGCGGAGCGCAATTCACTTTGGGCGACGCGACTGCGCCCCGCAGAACCAGTAGGTGCCGGTAGCTGACCCCGGCGTGTAGATCAACCGGCATATCTCCGGAATCCTCGCCAAGCGCCGCATTCAGAGACTGGATGATCTTGCCTGCTTCCTCGGTGGTGATGTGCCCGGCGGAGTGATTTTTAATGAGACCATTCTCGATGCAGCATAGGTTCAAACGAAACGCCACATCGTCGTCGTCGAGCGCCACTCCCATGTTCGCGGCCTCGAGTACCGCGCGGCCGTTGTAGGTTTTAATCGGATCGTAGCCAAGTACGCTCAGGTTGGCCACCTCGGATCCCCTGGGCAGCCCTTCGGGCACGGTCTCAAAGAGCCCCATTCGTCCTTCTCTGGCGATACTGTCGATGTTCGGTTTATTCGCGGCCTGAAGCGGGGTCTTCCCATTGAGTGTATCAATGGGATAATCAGACATACCGTCCCCTAGAATGATGATAGTTTTCATCCCGAGCACTTCTCCGCAAGACAACTCTTGAAATCATCTTATATATAGAGCATCGGCCTCACCCGCGTAAAAATGCCAATCCATTGAGGGATTCGACTATCTCTTAGAATGCTATGCTCACCCTCGCCCGAATCGTTTATTTTTATGCTTTCGCCACCGGGCTCAATCGATACCTCGTTCCAAAAGGCCAGCGCCAGGGCCATGCAGTCGAACCCCGGACCAAGGTTGGCGGAGTGGCGGGAATTATAGCGAATCGGACCGGCCTTTGCGGTTCATCCGCGCAAAGCTTCTTCCAGATCCGAAAGAACCGGAGCCAGAATAGGAATGGGGGGAGAGCGCCGGGTGATAATGTCTGGATCCTTTAATCCATGTCCGGTGCAGACTGTGACGATCGTCTGACCATCGACGGTCAGACGGTTCTCGCGAACTTCGCGGGCCAATCCCGCCAGTCCGGCGGCGGACGCCGGTTCGACCCATATACCTTCCGATGCCAGCGATTTCTGCATGTCCAGAATGCAATCGTCGCTGACTGCGATGATCCCACCTTCGGATTCCTGGGCCGCTTCGAGCGCCTGCTCGCCGCGAGCGGGCTTGCCAATGCGGATGGCCGTGGCGACCGTTTCCGGTTCCACGGGATGCCCCACCACCAGCGGAGCGGCTCCTTCCGCCTGCACACCCAGAATTTTGGGCAAACCGGTTTGTTTGAGTTGATGATATTGTTTAAAGCCCATCCAATACGAAGTGATGTTACCTGCATTCCCCACCGGAAGGCACAACCAATCCGGCGATTTTCCCAGCGCGTCGCAGATCTCGAAGGCGGCCGTTTTTTGTCCTTCCAACCGGTAAGGGTTGAGCGAATTGACCAGGGCAATCGCAAGTTTCTGGCTCGCCTGCACGACCATGGTCAACGCGTCGTCGAACGAACCCTGGATTTGGAGAACTTTCGCTCCGTAGGCCAGCGCGCCGGCAAGTTTCCCCATGGCCACCTTTCCCTGCGGAATTAAAACGATGCATGGAATCCCGGATCTCGCCGCGTAGGCTGCGGCGGACGCCGCCGTGTTGCCTGTCGATGCGCAAATCACCGACTTGGCTTTCCGACCAGCCGCCTCGCTGATGGCCACGGTCATACCGCGGTCCTTGAATGAGCCGGTCGGATTGAGGCCCTCGAATTTAGCGTAGAGGGTGACTTCCTTGCCGAGCATTCTCCCAAGAGCAGGCAGCGGAATGAGTGGTGTTCCCCCTTCCAGTAGTGTGATGACGGGTGAGGTTTTTGGAAGATCGATCAATTCGCCGTACTCGTGGATGATACCGCGCCAGGGCATATGCTTCTCTCTTGTACCGTCCGAAAGATTAATTTTGAAATTGTACCACTACACCGCGCATCTCCATCCCGAAGAACACCAATTCCGTATCGAGGCTTTTGCATCCCAGGCCGCTATGATATTATCAAATTGCGGGCCATGGAATTGGCCCAACCGTAACCGGAGCATCCGGGAAAGGAAAATTCGCATGCCGCGACCGACTTCGGGAAAACAAATCCGGCTGACCACGCTTTCTTCCTGCGCGGGTTGAGCGTCGAAGCTCGACGCGGAAACGCTAGCGCAGGTGCTGCGCCCCTTGCAGGAAATATTCCACTCCGGCGTCCGTCAGGATTTGCTGGTCGGTTTGGACTACCCCGACGATGCCGCCGTCTGGAGAATTTCCCCCGATCGGGCGATCGTTTTTACAGCCGATTTCTTCACGCCGATCGTGGATACTCCCTATGAGTTTGGCGCTATCGCGGCCGCCAACGCGGTATCCGACGTCTATGCCATGGGCGGAGAACCGATCCTGGCATTGAATCTGTGCGCCTTCCCCTCGGATTTGCCGCAGGAGACAATGCGTGAGATCATCCGCGGAGGGGCGGAAAAAATCCGGGAAGCGGGCGGCCTGTTGGTGGGCGGGCATTCCATCCGCGATGCGGAATTGAAATTCGGCATGGCGGTGGTCGGGTTTGTGGATCCCGAACGCATCATGACGAAAAATCACGCTCGCGTGGGCGACCGGGTGTTCCTGACAAAACCTCTGGGTAGCGGAGTGATTTCCACGGCGTTGCAAAGACAAAAGGCCAAGCCACAGCACGTGCAGGAAGCCATTCGCTGGATGATGGAATTGAACAATGTCTTCCTTCCTCTGCTTCGGGAAGTGCCGGTTTTAGCTGGAACGGATGTCTCGGGGTTTGGATTGGTCGGCCATGCGTCTGAAATCGCGCAACAATCCTCGGTGCGGATCCACATTAAATATTCCTCGGTACCGTTTTTCACCGGAGCAAGGGAATATTCACGGATGGACATGATCTCGGGCGGAACTCGTAAAAACCGGGAATATTTCGGCGCCAGGACGGTTTCTTCCAGAAAGATTTCTGCATCGGATCTGATGTTGCTGTTTGACGCGCAAACCAGCGGAGGGTTATTACTTTGCGTTCCCAAGGATCGAATGGATATATTCAACCGGATGAGAAAAAGGGTGAAACATTCGATTTGGGAAATCGGGGCGGTGATCGAAGGCGAAGCCGGTTTTGTGGAAATACAATGATCCGCAGAGGGTCTTTCGTTTCCTGGTTGGAATGCCATTGGCAAACCCCTATCGATAGAATTGGCGAAATCCAAAATAAATGAAAACCACTTCGGCCCGTTCCAAAATGAAAAACACGCTCGTCCGACCGAAAGCATTCCTTTTCGGTGTGGATTGGAAACATCAGTCGCAGATCTTGTCCATCGAAGACAGCCTGGACGAACTGGCCGTGCTTTGCCGCACGGCGGGCATCGAAGTGGCGGGGCAGGATTTTCAACGGATGGAACGCGCGCATGCTGCAACGTTGATCGGTTCCGGCAAGGTAACGGAATTAAAACATTGGATCGATGAAACACACTCCGAGATGGTTATTTTTGATGAGGAGCTCTCCCCCCGGCATTTGCGGGAATTACAGGAGTCGCTGGGCGAAGAAACCCACGTGTTGGACCGCACCGCATTGATCCTGGATATCTTCGCACAACATGCGCACACCCGGGAGGGCGCGCTGCAGGTGGAACTCGCGCAGTATGAATATCGCCTGCCCAGATTAACCGGGGCTTGGACCCACCTTGCCCGCCAGGCGGGAGGTACGGCCGGGAGAGGCGGCACGGGGGGTGTCGGCCTCCGGGGTCCCGGTGAAACGCAATTGGAAATCGACCGGCGCGAAATTTCGAAAAAGATCCATCGGTTGAAGAAGGAACTGGATACTGTCCGGCAGCATCGCAACCGGTACCGCATGCGCCGCAAAGGATCGGGGCAGCCAGTCGTGGCGCTGGTCGGATACACCAATGCCGGAAAAAGCACTCTGCTGAATACGTTGGCCCATGCCGATATTTATGTCGCCGATCTGTTGTTTGCAACCCTGGATCCCACGACTCGCCAGGTGGAGTTACCCGGCGGAAAAGCGGTCCTGATGACCGACACGGTTGGATTCATCCAAAAGTTACCCGCCGCGTTGATCGCCGCCTTTCGTGCGACGCTGGAGGAAATCGCCGAGGCGGACCTGTTGCTCCACATCGTGGATATTTCACATCCCAACGTCAGGGAACATGTTCAATCCGTGCATCAAACACTTCAGGATCTCGGATTGCAGAATATCCCCATCATTACGGGAATCAATAAAATCGATACCTTGAATACCCCTCCCGATGAATCCTTTTCCAGCGAATACCCCAATACCGTCTTTCTCTCCGCCAAAACCGGCCTGGGAATTCCGAATCTGCTGCAGACTATCGAGAATATTCTCTATCAGGAAATGAATCCGATCAAAGTGAAGATACCGTACAGCGCTGGACGGTTGTTGGATTTGATCCATCGGGAAGGATCCGTGCAGAGTGTCACCCATAAGCCGGACGGTATTGTAATCACCGGCAGAATTCCCGGTGCATGGCTAAGTGAATTCCGTATTTATCTCCTGGGCGATCATGGAGACAAGCCATGAACCCCGTTGGGAAGTATCTTCCCGTGGTTCTGGGAATATTGATTTGTTTATCCGGCTGTCGCAATCAGAATAATTTGGCGGGCACTCTATATTCGTCAACAGAAAATCTCCCATTCGTGACGGAAACCGTATTCCCTCAAGGTTTTCCATCACCTTCTGTTCCGGGTTCCACTCATACAATCCTCCCGCCGACAGGAGAAAATACACCTTCCAAGACGAAACCGCTTCCCACCGAAGAGACCCCGGTCAATCTGGCGTTCGTCGGGGATATCATGCTCGGACGATCGCTGGCACAACGAATTACCGATGGGAAAGGCGATGCGATTTTTGATTCGGTGAATACGGTTCTGCAATCGGCGGATATTGCGGTCGGCAATCTGGAATGCGCGATCGGAGTAGACGGCACGAAAGCCAAAAAAGGTTATGCCTTCCTGGCTCCGCCTCTCTCGGCCTCCATTTTAGGTCATGCCGGTTTTGATTTATTGGCTTTAGCCAATAACCATAGTTTCGATTACGGGCCGGATGTATTTCGCCAAACCCAACAACTCTTGACGGACAACGGGATGAAGATCGTCGGCGCAGGGGTCAACGATTCCCAGGCGTATTCAGCAATCGTATATGAGATCCACGGGATGCGACTGGCGTTTCTATCCTATGCGGATGTGCCGGTGGAGCGTGGAGGTTTCGATGCGAAGACCTGGACGGCGGGAGAATCTACTCCCGGGATTGCCTGGGCCGACGATGAAAGGATTATTTCCGACCTTCAAGCCTGGAGGCCCCAAGCGGATTTCCTCGTTGTATTGTTTCATTTTGGGGTCGAAGGTTCCGTAACGCCCGGTGACCGGCAGATTGAACTGGCTCATCTTGCGGTGGATAATGGAGCGGACCTTGTGGTCGGATCGCACCCACATCTGATGCAGAAGGACGAAACGTATAAAGGCCGCCTGATTTTCTACAGCATGGGCGACTTTGTCTTTGACGGTTTTATAGGCGCTTACAATCACAGCGCGATCTTGCAGGTGACCGTCTCGCGCAAAAACCCCGTCAAATATTTGCTGATACCCGTGATTCTCGTGGACGGTATCCCCTTACTCGGGCAACAATAGAACGGCGGATTTTCGCGGCGCGGGGAATGCGTTCAGGATTCCGCAAACAATTTTTTCCAAAAACCGGCCCACGGCGGAGTCTGCATTTTCTTTTGAGCGGATTTTGGCGGGGGAAGTACGCGTGATAATTCCCGCAAGGCGCCGGCCAGGGACACAACATCCTTTTGTCTGAGGCATTCCTCCAGGACACGCGATGGTTTGTCGACCCAGGCCCATTGCCGGCGGAAAGCATCCGCCTTCACCCAATAATCTCTTTTCTCCCAGGCCAGGGCCGTCTGATCGACGGAATTCGCAATGGTCTTCAAATGGACGAAGACAAATGCGGCCATGTCGAGCGCATCTTCCTCGGTCTTCAACGCTTTGGAAAATTCCGGCAGCACGAATGCAATCATCCGGATTGATTGTTCCCGTTGAGTCGAAGCATTGGTTGTATGGATGATTTTGCCCAAAGTCCCTCCCCGAATTCGCGCCATTATATAAAAAAGACTGGTCCGGAGCAATACCGCCCCGCATCTCTGGACAGGATATGCGGGGAAAGATTGCGGACGATGCGACACGAAGGCCCTTGCGCGCCATTTGTCGTAAGAACCAAAAAAGAAATTATAATAACGGATTGATCCACGCCGGGGACCTAGGAAAGAAGATTCGGTGAATCGAGATGAATAAAAATTTAACCGCCGTAGCCACAAACCGGAAAGCCAGGCACGATTACGATATTCTGGAGACGATCGAAGCTGGAGTAGCGCTTCAGGGCAGCGAAATTAAATCCGTACGGTCCGGACAGATCAACATCAAAGAGGGATATGTCCTGATCGAAAACACCCAGGCATGGCTGGTGAACGTGCATATCTCCCCTTACGATCCGGCCAGCAGGATGAACCACGATCCGCTAAGGAAAAAGCGTCTGCTTCTGCACAAAAAAGAGATCCGTAAATTGCAGGAGAGCCAGCAACTGAAAGGGCTGGCTGTCGTTCCGCTGCGCGTATACCTTAAGGGAGGGTTTGCGAAAATCGAGTTGGGCGTCGGGAGAGGTTTAAAGCAGTACGACAAACGACAGAAAATCGCCAAACGAGATGCGGAACGTGAAATCCAAAAAATATTGAAACGGCGGGATTAGCAGTGGTATAATATTAAATATGGGGATGAAAGGTATCGACGGAGGAAGTTGTTTTCAGATTGCGGGTCGAGAGGCGCCGAACTCGGAAAATCAGCGCAAAACCAAAGTGCCAACCACACTTACTCAGCTCTTCCTGTTGCGGCCTAACCCGCAACATAGAGCCTGACCCCAAAAGGGGTCACGTCCGGCTCTCCCTAACTTTGGCTGGAAGAGATCCGGGCGCGACAAAGCCAAAGTGCCGCGCATGACGTCGCGACATGCGCGAAAGAGGGCTTTCGGGCCCAAGCGGCTTGGTTGGCTGGGCTTTTCCGCCGGATGAATACCCGGCCGCCGAGAGGAAATAATCCGGCTAAACCCGTAGATATCTGAAAGCGAATCTTCTCGGACGCGGGTTCAATTCCCGCCATCTCCACCTTTTTCCGTTCTTTTCGAAGTAGAGAACCGGAAAATTGGCTAAAAAAGGAGCCGTATTCGAAGTGAATACAGCTCCTTTTTTTTTGCAGAACTTACCCACGTCGCCAGTTAACCAACCCGGCAAATAAACCCCTTTAAATATTTTCCCTCGGGAAACGACAACCGCACGGGATGATCCATGGGCTGACCAAGCCGTTCGATTATTTGCACATCCCTTCCGGCATCCAGTGACGCGGAAAAAAGGATCTTCTGAAACAAATCCTCGTCGACTAAACCGGAGCAGGAAAAAGACGCGAGGTAGCCGTTCGGACGGAGCAGGCGCATCGATAACCAATTGATATCTTTGTACGCCCTGGTGGCCTTGGTTAAGCCTCGTTGGGATTGTGCCAGCTTGGGGGGATCTACGATGATCATATCGAAGGACCTGCCCTGGTCGCGGAAGCCCCTAAGAACTTCAAATGCATTGCCGGCCAGAAAACCATCCTGGGCCGGTGGAATTCCATTCAGCGAGTGATGCTCCGGCAAGAAGGATAACGCCGCTTCGGAAGAGTCCACATTTAGAACAGATCCGGCGCCCGAGGTATAGGCGACCACGGAAAACGCGCCGGTGTAAGAAAAGACGTTTAATATTTCCTTTCCTCGGAGATTTTGGGATATCAAACGGGCCAAGGCGGATCGATTCTCCCGTTGATCCAAATAGAACCCGGTTTTATGGCCTTGGCGCACGTCCACGAGGAATTTCCAATCACCTTCGGCCATCACGATCCGCTGTGGCGGGTCCTGCCCCAGTAGAACGCCTAGCGCTGGAGGAAGGCCTTCCTTATCCCGAACCTCGACGTCAGATCGCTCGAAAACGCCTTTTACTCCCGGAAGCTGCGATACTGCGCGAAGTATTTCTTTTCGCCAATGCTCTGCTCCCGCCGATAGAAGTTGAACGACCAAATAACCGTCGTATGTGTCAACGATCAAGCCGGGCAACCCGTCATTTTCCGCGTTCACCAGTCGGATGCCGTTGGTATACGTTTTGAGAGCGGAACGATATTGGGCGGCCTGGCAAATGGCCCGAACGAAATAATCTTCGCCGACGGTTTCCGATTCGCGCCATGTCCATATCCTGGCCGAGATTTGCGAATGGGGGCTGTATCCCGCCCTGGCCAACCAGCCGCCTTGCCGGCCGCAGACGTCGACCGTATCCCCCATTCCGGGCGATCCGACGATTTCCTGGATTGCGCCCGAAAATATCCAAGGATGTCGTTGACGGATTGATTTTTCCCTGCCGGGCTTTAAAATTATTCGGGGGTCGGTCAAGCGGGTTTCTCCTTCGATTGTGCCCACCTTTCGAGGTCCCGCTCGCTGAGGATCGGAATTCCCAACGACTTGGCTTTCTCCAATTTGGAACCGGGATTCTCCCCGGCTACCAGATAATCGGTTTTCCCAGAGACGGACTCCTGCACTTTACCGCCCTGCTGCTGGATGAAGGTTTTTATTTTTTCGCGGGAATATTTTTCCAACGTGCCGGTCACCACGAATTGTTTTCCCGCGAAAGTGCCGCCCGCGGTTTCCGATGAGGAATATTCCGGCCAGATACCCAAATGATGAAATTTCTCCAGTAGCAATCGGTTGGGTTTGCGGGAAAACCAATCCATTATCGATTCCGCCAGATTCGGTCCTACCCCGGAAATGGTTTGTAATTCCTCAAGCGATAAGTGAGTGAAACGATCCAGACGAAGATAATGGCGGGCAAGATCCACCGCCAGAACTTCGCCTACACCGTGAATGCCCAATCCCGCGAGGAATCTTGGGAGCGATCGGGATTTTGAATCATCAATCGCGCGAAGAAGGTTTTCCGCTTTCTTCTCGGCAAACCCCTCCAGACGGAGCAAATCCTCTTTTTTCATCCGATAAGGATCCGCGAGATCCTTCACTAGCTTTTCCTGGACCAACTGCTCTATGATGCGGATGCCCAAACCCTCGATATCCATCGCCGAGCGGGAGGCGAAGTGCTCCAGATTTCGGATGAGCTGATCCGGACAGGACGCATTGATGCAATACAGCGCCACTTCGTCCGGAATCCTTTCCACCGGCTCATGGCAGGAAGGACACCGGGAGGGAGGAGAATAGGTTTTTTCCACGCCGGTGCGCTTGTCGGTAATCGGTCCGATCACATAAGGGATGACGTCTCCCGCCCGTTTGATCATGATCGTATCGCCGACGCGAATATCCCGCTCGCGGATGAAATCGAAATTGTGAAGGGTTGCGCGGCTGACGGTGACGCCCCCGACCGGAACGGGTTCGAGTATTGCGAAGGGCGTCAGCACTCCGGTGCGGCCGACGTTAACGCCGATATCCTGAAGGATGGTGCTGACTTCGCGGGCGGTAAATTTATAGGCGATGGACCCACGCGGATCTTTTCCGACGTACCCCAATTCAGCCGCCAGGGTTAAATCGTCCAGTTTGATCACCGCACCGTCCACTTCATAATCCAGCGAATTCCTCCGGCGCTCCCAATCGCCGCACAGCTGAGTCGCCTCCTGGATGGTTTTCGCCATTTGTATGTCGCGGCTTATGGGAAATCCAAGCGTTTTAAGGACGTTGAGAGTTTCCCATTGGGTCGCCGGTTTGCTCCCGCCCTCCCATATGACGATTGCGTAGCACAAAAAATCGATCGGCCGGCGGGCGGTGAGGCGTGAATCCAACTGGCGCAGTGCGCCCGCGGCGGCATTCCGCGGGTTGACGTAAATTTTCTCCCCCCTGCCCGCCAATTCGGCGTTCAACGCTTCAAACGGCTTCAATCGGATGAAAGCCTCTCCCCGCACGACCAATCGATTGGGAAGTATTCCGGAATAGGAAGGATCGACGGGAATCCGGAGCGGCAGGGTTCGCACGGTCCGGAGATTGGGAGTGATATCTTCCCCTTGCGTGCCGTCCCCGCGCGTGGCGCCAAGTTCGAATATCCCGTCCCGATAATGCAAAATCACGGTCAACCCGTCGATTTTCGGCTCGACGACAAAGGCGGATTGGCCGACTTTGGGATTTAAACGGGAAATCCGCTCATACCAGGCGAGGAGATCTTCGGCGGAAAAAGCATTCGCCAGACTGAGAATTGGCTGGGGATGCGAGACGCGTTGGAATTTCTCGGAGACGAATCCGCCGATGCGCTGGGTGGGGGAATCGGGGGATTGGTATTGGGGATATTCTTCTTCCAGCTTCTGGAGTTCCTGGAAGAGTGCGTCATACTCCAAATCGCTAATGACGGGGGAATCCAAAACGTAATATCGGTGGCTGTGATATAAAATTTCCACCCTTAATTTCT
>JBEKDW010000027.1:0-14848 GCA_050014155.1 Anaerolineales bacterium | reverse complement strand
CTATCTGATTTGCATTTTTTAAACCTATCCATACATTTTTTTTATTATGGGAAAACTCTAGAATGAATGCGTTTTCACATTTCTGAAGAGCTAATGCCTGCGTACTATTGAGACCATGTCCAAAGTATTTCAATGATTCTATTATGAAAAAACTGCATTTTGGATTTTCAGGTCGAACGGCAAAAAGAAGTTCATCCGCCGGATGAACCGGCAGAAGACTGCCTTAGGGAGAATAACCTGGCCTCGGCTAAACCGGGATTTCGATCTAGGGCATACAATCCCCCAACTCCCTCTATCGCCAAAGAGGCCGATATGCATCCGAACAGTGCGGATTCGACCGGATCAAAAGTGCGGCGCCATGCGGCAAGAAACCCGCCGCAAAATGAATCTCCGACCCCGATCGGATTTTTTATTTCCGCTGGATAGAAAGGGGAAAAGGTCATCCGTTTGGAATCGGAATCATAAACCGTCACGCCTTGAAGTTCCTTCTGCAGAATGATAATTTTGGGGCCTAGCCTCGCGATAAAATCTACGATCTCCAGAATCTCCCGGCGATTGGGCGGGAAAAGTTTTCTCAGGTACTCCTCCTGGGCGAAGAAGATATCGATGCCATGCAATAATTGCCCAACCTGCGGCAAATTCGACGGTACATACATCCCGTTGGAGGGGGACAAGCAGATCGTCCCCAGACCGAACTGCCTTAGGGCTACGGACAATGTAATCTGGCTTAGGTAATGACACGGGGCGATATACGCCGTTCTTGCCTGGCGGTAGGCCTTCGGAATATCCTCGCTGCGAATGGCGATCTCCGGGAAGAAGGACGTTTGACTTTCTCCGATGGAAGGCGGGGAGTAATCCAACAATTCGGGCGGACAGGGAATATTCCTGCGCGCGTAGTACTTGATCGGATCCCAGTCGATGCATTGATCCCATTGGTCGTAATAATAAAATCCTTCGGTCGGTTGCCGGTGAGGAATGACCCGTACTCCGCGGGTGTCCAAACCTTTCGCACGGATCGCCGCAAGAAACTCCTCCGGAAAATTTTCGCCGATTCTGGCAATCAGCCCCGGTGGATCGGAAGTCCAGATTTTCGCGCCCGCGCCTGCGTACAGGCAAGGTCCACCGAGAAGATGGGAATATTGCTTCCCGTCCGGAGTCAGGAAGTATTCCATCCGCAGCGGTCCCGCAAAGATCATTTCAGGAGCAGACTCGGGGTCGGAGTTTGGCGTCATTTGTCCGTGTTCGGAGGTAATTTCCTTCTTCCCGTCTTGCGCCTGATAACCCATCCGCGATATAATAGGGAAACGATATTGAGATTCCTGTTCCTTCGCGGTTCCAAGATATTCGGCGCCACTATCTGATATATCATAAACTTATGACCCCCGCAAAGGTCCTCCTGATCGAATCGGATCGCACCACGGTTCCTTCCCACAGTTCCGCATTATTAAAAAAGGGGTTCGCATTGCTGGTGGAAAATACCCCCGGCAAAGCTGCCGATCGCGCCCGGGCGACAAAACCGGATGTCATCGTCTTGGACGCCATCTCCCTACACACCTCCGGATTACGCCTGTGTCGTCATTTGCACAAAGAGATCGAGGATTGCCCGATCGTTTTGATCACCCGCGCGATCCTTCCCAATCCGGCGGATGTCGGAGCCAATTGCGTCCTGGTGCCGCCGTTTACACCCAGAAAACTGATCAACGCCGTCCAACGGCAGCTTCCCAGCGACGAAGACAGCTGCATTCAAGCGGGGCCGATTCGGATCAACACCCGGCAGAGAAAAATTGCGTGCGGGGGAAGGGAAGACCAGGTGACACCGAAGGAAGCGCGTCTCCTGGAAGTGTTCCTGCGACATCCGGGAATTTTACTCACCAGGAAATTCCTGATCAAGACGGTCTGGGATACAGATTATACGGGCGATACCCGGACGCTGGACGTCCATATTTCCTGGCTGCGGCAGATCCTTGAACCGGACCCTTCCTCGCCGAGATATTTAAAAACCATCCGCGGGCAGGGATACCGGCTGGAAATTCCCGACGCGGCCAAGAAATAATTCCCCGAAGGCTACTCCCTGGTAAGATCGACCGGTTTTTCCATCGAGACGACCGAGCCATCCGAACATACGGCCCGGACGCACACTCGATAGTGCGCCTTGCGCGGATATCGGTGAGATGCGGATAGCTCCGGAGAACCACTCCTCCAGGGTCGGGCGGATTGATACGTACTGTTGAAAACCTGCCCCTTAAAATTAAAATCAACCTCCCAATAATCCAAAGAAACCGGAAAACCGTTCGGCGGACAGGGATCAATCCCTTTCAGGATCACGTTGACCTCGCGCCCATCAGTCTGCACGCCGACCCGCATCCGGTGCCGGGAGGACGAAAGCAGGGAAGATTCCGGAAACGCATCGACGGCGTAGGGAGTGGCTTTGGCTAAAGATAGCCTCCTCTGGCAGATCGAGATCGACTGCAAAAGAGAATCGCAACCGATCCAGTGCCGCGAAAGGGAATCGGCCACCCGCAGAGTCGTCCCGGATCCGCAAAAGAAATCGCCGATCAGGTCGCCCGGATTACTGGAGGACATCAGGATGCGTTCGAGGAGCGCCTCCGGTTTCTGCGTTGGGAAGCCGGTCCGTTCGCTGTGCAGACGTGCGATTACCGGAAAATACCACCAATCTTCGGGAATTTTCCCACGCTCCAGATCGGGGCGCTTTCCAAAGCCGGCTTTGGTAGAAGATGCGAAGGTGCGCAGCGTGCTCGGATGATATGGAACGCGCACGCGATCGGGAAAGAACCGCGGTTTTTTCCCCTTCGCGTAGGCAAGAATCGTATCGTGTTTGCGGTTGAAGTACGCTTTTACGGGCGAAGGCCCGTGATAGACCCAAATGATCTCGTTGATAAAATTGGCGGGGCCGAAAACCTCGTCCAGTAGAATTTTTGCGAAGTGCACCGCCCGCCAATCCAGATGAAGATACAACATCCCGCTGGGGGCGAGCAGCTCATGCATGCGCAGTAATCGCGGGTACAGCATGGAGAGGTACTCTTCGAGGGTATTCCACGAATCGCTATATCCGGATCCCATTTTCCAGCTCTCGGGCCGGCGGGAATCTTCCCCGCTCCCAATGCGTCGCAAGAACCCCTTCCCCGTGGCAAACGGCGGGTCGGCGTAGATCAACCGGAAGCTGGCCCGGTGCTCCCTCAGGAGCGCGTCCATGACCGGGAGGTTGTCGCCCCAGATCAAACGATTCTCCAGCGCGGAGTTGTCCTTGCGGGAACCTCCCGAAGGGTAGACCTCCATTTTTCTTTCGAGCACAAGCGTGCTCGGGGAAGGGAGGTTTGCTTTTCCCTGCCATTCCAGATGGATGGAATTTGATTTCATGGTTGTTTGCCGGGCGGAGCGCTGCCGGTATCCGGTTTCATGCGTATCCGAACTTCCAGTCTACATGGCTGCGGGGGATTCTATACCCAACAAGCGCAAGCTGTTGGATAGGGTTTGTCTGGCTGCGGCAACAATCGCCAGGCGCGTCTGGCGGATTTCGGGTTCCGCCTGCAGCACCGGACAAGCGCTGTAGAAATCGGTGAACGCCTTGGCAAGAAAGTAAGCGTAACTTGCCATGTAAAGCGGTTTGTACTCCTCCGCCGAACGTTGCACTTCCTGCGGAAAGCGGGAGATCCATTCAATCAACGTGATTTCCGCCGGGTGCAGATCGTAATTCGGCAACACAGGTTGCGGAGCGGCTTCGGCTTTGGAAAGGATGCTACCGGCTCGAACGTGCGCATACTGAATATAGGGTGCGGCCTGGCCATCGAAACTCAACGCGGATTCCCAGGAGAAGATGATTTGCTTGGTATTGTCGACTGAGAGCATTACGTACTTTAGCGCCCCCAATCCAATCTGCCAGGCCGTCTTTTCCCGGTCGGCTCCGGCCAAGTCCGGATTCTTCTCGGCGATGATCGCCTGGATTCTCGCTTGGGCCTCTTGGACCACGTCCAGGTAATAGATCATGTTCCCCTTACGCGAGGACATCGTTCCTTCCGGAAGAGTGACGATCTCATACGCGAGGTGATAACACTTCGACGCCTGGGGAAATCCCAACAATTCAAGGATTTTGAACGCCTGCTGAAAGTGCAGGCTCTGGCGGACATCGACCACGTAGATGGAACGGTCGACGTGATATTGCTCGAATTTTATCTTCGCCAGCGCCAGGTCTTTGGTAAGGTAGAGGCTTGTCCCGTCGGAACGTAGGATTACCGCGATCCGGTAAGTTTCTCGCGTCAATCCCAGCTTTTCGTCGATGCGCACGATCACCGGACCACCCGTCGGGCGTTCGTCTTCCGCGATGTGACGCGCGATCAGCTCGTCGACGATCGCCTTTCCCGGTTCATCCACTTCACTTTCGTAAAAGAAGACGTCGATGGCGATGTCGAGCTGTTGGAGGACTTTCTGCAATTCGTCCAGGCTCCATTGGCGCGTGCGCTTCCAGAGTTCGCGGACTTTTTGGTCGCCGATATCCCATAATCGGTAGAGCTCGCGGACCTCGGCCTCGTAGCTTTCGCGAAGCGTCCGCTGGGCGTCGGTCTCATCCGGTTGGGGTTCGAGGAGCGATGAAGCTTCCGTGTACACTTGCCCGATCCAGCGTCCGCGTTCGAGGACATCCATGGGTTCCTCGCCCGCGTGAAATTTTTGGTAGGCCCACATGCAGCGGACCACGCCCAAGCCGATATCCCCCGGATAGGAAGCCCGGATCGTTTCGAATCCGGCGAATTCCACGAGCCGGGCCAACGATTCGCCCAAAACGGCATTTCGAAAATGTCCGATATGAATAGAGTGGAGGGTGTTGGGCTGGATGTATTCCACCATCACCCGTTCCCCCTTGGGCGATCCTCTTCCGTACCGCTCTCCCCCAGTAAAAACCGTTTCCAGGACTTTCTGGACGTATCGTTTGGTATCAAAAAAAATATTGATGTATCCGCGCGAAGCCTCGACGCGGGAGAATCCTTCCGGAAGGTGTATTCCCGCGGCGACCTGTTCTGCCAATTCCTGGGCAAGACGGGGAACGGGCGCGGAACTCTTCCCGGAACGCTGGAGAAAGGCGGCGGCTTTCAGGCTGGCGGATGTTCCCAACCCCCATTGATTGACCAACGGGATGGATGTCCAGTCGATCGACGCAGGATCCGTAATGCCCCGGACGGAGAACGCGGAGAGGATTTGCAGATTGATGGATTGAATCGCGTCTTCAAAAATTCTCATGAGGCCGTTTAGGATCCCGTAGACGGGAAGAGCCGCCGCCGCGAACGAAAGCCCCCGGAGTCGGGGGCTGAAAAATCCTTAAAAAATGTCTGCCGGGTTCCGCATCAGGCCTTGGATTTCTTCTGCTTCTTCACGGAATTCAATTCCCGGAGGAGACGGCTCTTCCTGCGGGCGGCATTGTTTTTGTGGATCACACCTTTGGCTGCGGCTTTGTCCAATTCCCGGATGGCCAAGAGAATGGCGGCTTCGTCGCCTTTCTCATGGATTTGTTCCTTGGCTTTGGAGACAGCCGATCGGGCCCGGCTGCGGATGATGCGGTTTCGAACCCGTTTTTTTTCATTGCTTCGGATGCGTTTAATCGCAGATTTTAAATTCGCCAAAATATCCTCCTGAAAAAAGAATGGCGATATATTATACCGTTTCCAATAATCCTGTGTAAAGGCTGGTCTTTCACCTGGTAAGCGGATCTCGTTCGGCGCGCAATGGATTTGACACTCCGGTATCGGCCGGGTAAACTGCAATTCCCCGTCGATCGCTTCAAGCGGCGTTTCTTTTCACTTAGAGGAACTCGGATGCGATTTTCGGGTTAATCCTACAATCCGTTCGCGCTACAGGAGAATTTCGAAATATGTTCTGGTTCTTGTCTGCGGCTATCATTCTCACGGGGTATATTCTCGGATCGATTCCCAGCGGAGCGTTGATTGTCCGAATCGCCACCGGAAGGGACATCCGGAATATCGGCAGCGGCCGCACCGGAGGAACGAATGCCATGCGCGCGGGGGGATCCCTGGCTGGAGTGGCCACCGGAGTGCTGGATGTGTTGAAAAGCTTTCTCGCGATACAACTCTGCCGGTGGATACTTCCCGGAAATTTCTGGCTGGAGGCTCTGACCGGGATGGCGACCGTGCTTGGACATAATTATTCGCTGTTCCTGGTGGAATGGAAGGAATCGAAAATCGGTAAAATTCCAATCTTTCACGGGGGAGCGGGCGGAGCGCCCACGCTTGGCGCGGCGACGGCCTTTTGGTTCCCCAGCCTGTTTTTCGTCCTGCCGGTGGGATTCTTGGTTTTTATTTTTATCGGATATGCATCCGTCACTACCTTGGTCGGCGGCCTCACCGTACTGATTATTTTTTCCGTACGCGCGGCGCTTGGATATTCCTCCAAATGGTATGTGGTATTCGGCGTGGTCACCCTGTTTCTGCTGGTCTGGTCGTTGCGTCCCAATATCGAGCGACTTTTAAACGGGACGGAACGGGTCGTTGGGTTGCGGTCCTGGATTAGAAAGGATGGCAAACGCCAGCCCGACTAATGGTCATCGGCCGAGGGCAAGGATCAGGATGACCACGGCCACGCCGTCGATGAACAGGTATTCGAGGATGACCGACCGGCTGTTTTTTTCCTTGAAGCGGGCTTGGGCGATGCCCACGCCGGTGTGCGTGGCCAGCGTCAGCAGCAGGCCAAAGGTCACTGAGGAAAGAGGGAGGAAAAACAGGGGGAGCGCCAACTCTGAAACCAGCAACCCGATACCCAACGAGAAATATCTGGTGGCGGGGATCCGTACGTCAGACAGATCCATCAGCCGCATCGAGATCGCCGAGACCAAAATCGCGATCAAGGGAATTGCGAACGCCAATCGGGATTCGCCGGCGTGGAGCGTACTGAGGATGATCGCCAGCAGAGTTAATCCCAGAATATTCAACCCGACGGCGGCCAGGTCGTAGCGAACATCCTTTCGATCGATGACGAAATATTCGCCGACGACGCTCAGGATGAGCAACCCGGTTACGGCCGTGAGCCCGAGCCACCATCGGGGTCCGGAGGGGAAGAGGTTCATGGCCGCACTGCCTCCCAGCGCGGCCATGCCCGGAAGAATCCAGTGACGCACCGTGGAATATTTTTTCGCCTGCGGCCCGGCGAGCATGGGGTGAGAACGGAAGATATATTCCGATCCGACAACCACCAAAAGCGCCAATAGCAGCATGAACGGCAGGCGGCCGTTGATTTCGACCGCCCATTGGACGTTCAGCACCGTCAGCCGGAAACCGCGGCTGGGAATATTCACAAACCGTGAAATCGCGTTCACGAGCAGGATCGTGGCCGACAAAATATTTAAATGGCGGATATCGATATTTATTTTATAATGTTGCATGCTGAAATTCTATCACGGGGATAAGGAACGCTGACGGACGGGATCGCCCCGCTCCCGGGTAACCGCAGCGTAAAATCCATGGTCCTCTTTCTCGCGTTTGTCAGTTTACTCGTTTCCATTCTGGTCAACGGCCTGGCGGATAATCTGCCCGCACCGGAAGGCCGGTCCTTCCTGTCGCTGCTTCTGCCGCGCTGCCAGTATTGCGGATCGACGAGGAAGCCGTTCGATCTTTCGGCCGTCGTTTCCAGCCTTTTCCAATCCGGACGTTGTTTGCGCTGCGGCGCGCCGCGGCCGTTCCGAGATCTGTCGGTGGAGGCGGTTCTGATGGTTTCCTTCCCGATGTTCTGGTTGTTCGGGAGGACCGGCGCATTGGATTTATTTTGGGCGGGGTTCGTCCTCGCCGCATTTCTCCTGTTTCTGGTCATTGATTTCGAGCATCGTTACGTTTTGGGAGAGGTGGTCGGGTTGGCTGCGATCGTCCTGATTTTCACTGGGGGATTGCAGGGATATCCGGCGTTGTTACGCACACTTGGCGGTGGAATCGCCGGGTTCCTGATTTTTCTCTTTCTCTATCTTTTTGGGGGATTGCTGGGCAGGCTTTTTCACCTTGGGCAGGGGATCGAACCGCTCGGATTTGGCGATGTCATTCTGGCCGGTTTGGTCGGTGTCGCGACTGGCTGGCCTTCCGTTCTTTTGGCTGTTCTGTTCTCTATTATTCTGGCTGGGCTGGTCGGGTTGGTCTTGTTGATTGTCTCTTTTATGAGGGGAGAATCACCAAGGAACGCCACCATGGCCTATGGTCCGTATTTGATGATATCCGGTTTAATCGTCTGCTTCTATGGCGGTCCGTTTCTGGAATGGGTCCTGAATGCCTTGACGTTTTTTTAGCAGAAGAATTCTCAAAAAAAAAAAAAAAAAAAAAAAGGAGGCCAGGATGTTCTTTCCGGCCTCCGTTTTTTTTATTCACTGACCTACGCAGTCGCTGAGCGCTTTTTTCGGGAAAACCAGTTTTGCCACTCGCGGTTCTCCCAGACAACCAAAATGGCCGCGGCATTGAAGATCGAGGAATATGCGCCGCTGGCCATACCGACCAGCAGGATGATCACGAAGTGCCGCGTCGTCACACCGCCGAACAGGGAAAGCGCCAGCAGCGTGAGAAGCACCGTCAACGTGGTGTTGATGGATCGGTCGAGGGTTTGCACGATGCTGTGATTGACCACTTTTTCGAAGCCGACGTATCGATACTTGATTTGATTTTCACGAATGCGATCGAACACCACGATGGTATCGTGCACGGAAAATCCGATGACGGTCAGCACCGCGGTAAGAAACAACGCATCGGCCTCCCAGCCCAGGGCCAACCCCAGGATGGCTGCCACGCCGACCAACACGAGGACATCATGGACCAACGCGGTAACGGCCGCCAAGCCATATCGGAACGCATGCGGGAGTCCCCGGAAGGCGAACCATACGTAGAGGGCGATGCCAAAGGCTGCGAGAGCAACCGCACCCGCCGCGCGTTGGGCCACTTCGCTCCCTACGGCGGCTCCTACGTTATCCGAAGAGATCGTCGTCACCGTCCCGAAACTCGTCTCCAGCGCCGCCTGGATCTTGGTGATCGTCGCCTGATCCACCTGCTGAAGGTGCAAAATGACCCCGTCGGTTCCGCTGGTCTGGACCTGGATATTTCCAAGGGCCTGAGTCGTCTGATCGATGGTGACGGAGGCCAGAGCCGTTCGCACTTGATCCGGTGAAGGCGCGGCTCCGGAGGAGAATTGATACTCCAATACGGTTCCGCCGGTGAAATCAATGGAAGGTTTTAGGCCGCCCAACGCGAGCGCGATCAACCCGGGGATAATGACGGCCAGCGAAAGGCCGAAGAACCAATACCTCTTTCCGATAATGTTCATTCCGCGCTCCCCGTGGAATTTTGAGTTTCATCTGAAATCCCGAACCAGGAATGCCGGGCGGAGAAATCGATTCGGTCCAACGCCAGGTGCAGCAGATTCCTCGTCACCACGATGGCCGTAAACATGCTGACCAGGACGCCCGCCGCCAGCGTAATCGCAAACCCTTTGACGATGCTGGCACCGAAGGTTCCCCCGAACCAAACGAGAATGCCGCAGGTGATCAGGGTGGAGATATTTGAATCCCGGATGGATGGCCAAGCCCGGGAAAATCCCATATCGACCGCATCCCGCAGTATTTTCCCGCCCCGTAATTCCTCTTTCATGCGTTCGAAGATCAGAATGTTGGCATCAACGGCCATGCCCACCGATAGGATGAACCCCGCGATGCCAGGCAAACTGAATGTGACGGGGATCAACCGATAGACGGTCAAACTCGTCACGGCATACATAAGCAACGCTAGGTCTGCCAGAGCGCCTGGCAGACGGTAATAGAGCAACATGAACAGGACTACCGCCAGAAGACCGATCATTCCGGCGATCAACGATCTGCGAAGGGAATCTTGTCCTAGGGTTGGGCCAATGGTTTGCTCTCGAATGACCTTTAAAGGAACGGGCAGTGCTCCGTAGGAGAGCCAGATTGCCAATTGGTTGGCTTCGCTCACCGTAAAGCTGCCTGTGATTTGTCCGCTCCCGCCCGGGATCGGTTCGTTGACCTTTGGACAGGATATGATGTTTTTATCTAGAACAATCGCTAAAAACCAGCCGACATGGTTGGCGGTGTAATCGGCGAATATTTTGGCGCCATCCGCCGTCAGCGAGAAATTCACCGCCGGTTGATTGGCATTATCGGTCCCGACCGAAGCGCTTTTCAACATGGCGCCGGTCATCAGCGTATGGTAGACCGTACCCGGAACCGGTGTACTGGCCGCCTGTGGAGTTCCGAGTAAAGCGCTGAGACCGGGGGTAGCACTAGGCAGCAGGGTGGGGGTAAACGGCGCTTCCGTTGAAGTGGGCGTGGGCGGCGTGATGGTACCCGATACGGAAGGACCCTCTGTTGTGGGAGTCGTTTCGGAACCCACCAGGTAGTCGGTCACAATCGATTGATTGGCATCCAAACGGTACTGCGTTTCGACGAATTCCAGCAACGCCGTGTTCTGAATCAATTTAACGGCTTCCGCCGGGTCGTTATATCCGGGAAGCTCGACGACGATGCGCCGAGGCAGCGAGACTTGGACAACAGCTTCGCTTACCCCCAAGGCGTTGACGCGGCTGGAGATCACCTGGGAGGCGACATTCATCGAATCGGCCGAGATGGATTGGCCGGCCGGCAGGTCGGCTTCCAGAAGAACCTCAATTCCCCCCTGTAAATCCAGGCCCTGGCGGATGTGCCAATCGAATCCGAGGATCTGGATTCTGGACGGCACGTTGACGATAATATCCACCGCCAAAACAATGCCGATGATAATCCACATGAGCGTGCGATTCATGCGCGCCTACCTCCATACAGAAAAATATCTGCCCGGGCATCCACGCCTTTCGCCGCTACAGGCAGACGGCGACATTATATCACCCGTTCCGCCGTCTCCTGGCAAGAAGCCATGCGCGTTGCAGTGATGGCAGATCCTCTACCACGAGTGTGGGTTTGATTTTGCTGTACCGTAGCTCTTTACGGGAGGAGATTCCGGTCAGAACCAGGATGCTTTTTATACCAACTTTTCGTGCGCCCAGGATGTCGGTTTCCAACCGGTCACCCAACGCCGCCACCCGGGCTTTGGGGATCCCCATTTTTCGAAGAGCCATTTGAAATAATGAAGGAAACGGTTTGCCGATGATCGTCGGTTTCACGCCGCTAGCGGCGGTCAAGGCGGCCAGAACGGCGCCGTTCCCGTGGGCGATGCCCCGTTCGGTGGGAAAGGTGAGGTCGGGATTGGTGCCGATGAACCGCGCTCCCCCACGGAGATAGATCGTTGCATTGGCAAGCTTTTGCCAAGTGAGCCCGCGATCCATCCCGCACACAACATATGCGGTGTGCAATTCGTCGGGCTCCGCCATCGGAAGCCCTGTCTCCTTGACGGCGCGGGTCAACCCTTCTTCGCCGATGATAAAAATCTTCTCTCCGGGGCGGGCGACGGATTTTAAATATTCGGCGGTCGCCGTCGCGGAGGTGATGATTTCCTCGCGGCGCACTTCCACACCCATCCGGGCAAGCTTTTGAACGTAACTTTCCGGAGTCAGGCTCGCGTTGTTTGTCGCGAGGATTATCCGGATTTCTTCCGCTCGGAGAAAGGACAGGAATTCCGGCATTCCCGGGAGGGGACTGTCACCCTCCCAGAGAACACCGTCCATGTCCAGGATTAATCCATGAAGGTTGGCGAGCAGTTGTACGGGGGAAGAAGCCATAACCTACCGGTTATTTCTTGGAGGTTTTCTCCGCCTTTTCCGGTTTCTCCGAGCTGAGCACATGATCCACAAATCCGTAAGTGGCCGCCGCCTGGGCGTCCATATAGAAATCCCGGTCGGTGTCGCGTTCGATAACTTCGAGGGTCTGTCCGGTGTGCTTGACGAGAATCCGGTTTACGGAGTCGCGCAACCGCAGGATTTCCTTGGCTTGGATCTCCACGTCGGACGCCTGGCCCTGGGCGCCTCCCAGCGGCTGGTGGACGTGGATCGTGGCGTGGGGGAGAGCGTAGCGGTATCCCTTGGTGCCCGCCGCCAGGAGGATCGTGCCGAACGACGCCGTGACGCCGATGGCGTAGGTGTAGATGGGATTGGTCAATTGAATCTGTTGCATGGTGTCGTAGATGGCAAGGCCCGCGTACACCTGGCCTCCCGGGCAATTAATGTACATATGGATTTCCTTCTCCGAATCCTCGTTGTTTAGGATAAGGAGTTGGGCCACGGTGCTGTAAGCGACCAATTCATCGATGGGCGTGCCAAGGAAAATAATCCGTTCCTTGAACAGCTTGGAGGTAATGTCGTAGACGCGCTCCCCTCGGGGTGTGGTTTCGATGAAATTGGGATTGACCGATAGCGGGTTGACAATGGCCATAATAAACCTCCGAAAAAAGCGAATGTTAGGATTCGGGTAGGGCGGGGGCCGTCCCCCGTCCGATATCGACCACCCGTTGGACGATTAGCCGGGTCAGTACATCATTGGCGGCGAGTTGGCGAAGTGTTTCTTCGACGGAATTTTTAGTTTTGGATTTTCCAGGCCGGCTTTCCGATACCACGGATTGGTACACCTTTAACTGGGCGTCGATTTCCTCCTGGGCCGGCTCCAGCTTCTCCCGATTGACCAGTTCGGTCAGCAACAGCCGGCGAATAAGCTTGCGTTGCGCGTCAGGTTCGATCTGTTTGCGCAGGCCGGCCATCCCCTCGGGGATGGTCCGCAGATACACCTCCAGCGAAGTTTTCCTCTGCTCGAGCCGCCGCGAGAGGGTTTGGATCTCTTCGTCGATCTCCTCTTCGAGCAGAGCCGGCGGATATTTAATGGATGCGCCTTCGACCATTTTTTCAATCACCGAGTCGGCGTATTCTTCTTCGCGCGATTCCAGGACGCGGGTTTTCAATCGCGAGCGGACGTGCTCGCGAAGCTCGTCCAATGAGGAATATTCACTGACCGCCTTGACCACGTCTTCGCTCCACTCCGGGATCTGGCGTACTTTGACTCCCAGACATTTCACCGTCAATTGCACGCGCAATCCCCTCAGGCGGGCAACCGGAAAAGAATCCGGGTATTGGACATCCACACTGCGGTTTTCCCCCTCAGCGATTCCCTCAAGCTTGGACCCGGCTCCGGGATACCGTCCTCCCAGATTTTCATCCAGGATTAACTCCTGCGGGTTCTCCTCACGGTCGAACACCAGCGGCTCGGGCTTTTTATTTTCCTCCAGGACCACAGCATGGACATCCGCCAAGACCACATCCCCTTTTTGCGCGGGGCGCTCGACGGGTTCCAGAATCGATTGGGATTCCCGCAGCTGCTCGAGGTTTTTTTCCACTTCTTCTTCGGGGACGGCCGGCTCCTCGAACGGCAAACGAACGGTGCGATAGTCCACAATGTCGACCACCGGTTTAACCGGCACCAAAAACTCCAAGGTCAGCGGAGCGCGCGAAACGATCCGCTTCATCGTTCCCACGGCCGAGGGTTCGATGGCCTGTTCCTCGAGCGCCTTGCGGTAGGTTTCCGGTCCGAGAGTATCGAGCGCTTCATCGAGGATGGCTTCCTCACCATAGGTGTTCAACACCACGGAATACGGCGCTTTGCCTTTTCGAAAACCGGGAAGGTTGCCCTTTGCCGACATCCGCTGGGCGGCCTTGTGCATCGCGGCTTCGACCTCGGGCGGATCGATCTCCACCGTCAGGAGCGCTTCGCACGTTTCTTTCTGTTCGACCTGGATTTTCATTCCCACAGGGTTCCTTTCCCGGAGGAGAAAAATGTCACGGCGGATCTGCATCGGGATGGATCGGCCGCCAGGTGGGGAAGGAGGGACTTGAACCCTCACGCCTTGCGGCACATGATCCTAAGTCATGCCTGTCTGCCAATTCCAGCACTTCCCCGAGCCCACGAATTATAAATGTTTCACAGTCGAACGTCAATAATCGGTTATAATCTACGGGTTTTGTGGAGGTCACTTTGAGCCGAGTCATCAACACAGAAGGCGCGGGGAAAGAGCGCACCCGGTTAAGCAAACTGGTTGTCGTGGCTTTACGGGAATTGGTGCAGCAAAAGGAGCCGGACGAAACCACCCGCGACTTGGTGGCTTTTGTGTCTGAGTCATTGCAGCAAATCTACGATACGGTCGAAACGTCCGTCGTTGCCTGGGAAAAGCGCGGTTATTGGGTGAAGGCTGACCGGTTCCGCCTGGAATGGGAATGGGCCGGAATCCAGGGTGCAGCGCTGAAGAAGGCCCTGCTGAGCAGGCCCTTCAACCCACGTCCGGTGAAGTACTCGGCCTTGGCCAGGAAGAAGGACGCGTAGTCGCGCAGGGCGGGTACGGCGGAGCGGGCGTCCGTCAGGGCCTGAATCGCTCGCGGCAGATGACCTTCCTCGAGCGCCCGGGAGCCTTCGGCGAGCAGACGCAGCCCCGCGCTTGACGGCGGTGCAGGCGATGTTGGCGCGGCCAGAGACGCGCTAAACCAGAGGACCAGGATAATCCGGGCCCAGCAGCGATGGATCGTCATTCGCCAGCGTCCGCACCAGTTCCACGTGGAAGTAGTCGATCATGGTCGGGGTCGACAGGAAGTCGTTGCTGAACTGCTCCCGGCCCTGCTCGATCTCCTTCCGAAGCGCCTCGAAAAGATCGTGGTTGTCGCGGCCTTCCTTGACGGCCTGGGTCCTGTACAGGCGCATCTCCGCGACACGGACGCGGGCGAAGCGCTGGGCCCGGGCGTGAGTCTCCTGCTCGTCCCTGGGCAGCTTGGCGAGGTCTGGCACGACACTGACGGGCACCTTTGGTTCAGAGTCCGCAGCGATGCCGAGCAAATGGCCGACCCCGCCCTTGGCCACCTTCTGTTCCGCCTGCCGCACCTCGAG
>JBEKDW010000026.1:0-14981 GCA_050014155.1 Anaerolineales bacterium | reverse complement strand
GAATTCGGAACAACCACGCACCGACCACGGCGCTGCGGCTGGCTCGATCTGGTCCTGCTCCGATATTCCACACGGCTTAACGGTATCACCGAATTCGTGGTGACGAAATTGGACATTCTCAGCGGATTGAATCCCGTCCGCGTGTGCAATGCCTACCGCCAATCCGGCCGCGACTACCGTGATCTTCCGATGGGGGCATCCCGGCTCGATGGATTCGAACCGGTGTATGAGGACCTTCCGGGCTGGGAGGGGGATATCCGCCTGGCGAGAACCCGCAAGGAGCTCCCCGACGCGGCGAGAAAGTACGTGGAAACGATTGAGCGCGAGACGGGTGTTCCGGTGTCGCTGGTATCGGTCGGATCGAATCGCGAAGAGATCATCCCCTGGAAATAAAAAAAGCAGGGGGCGGGTCTCCGCTCCCTGCTTCCTCGTTATCCACTCCGGTGGTTATTACTGCGGAATCTTCCAATCATATTTCAGGAAAATTTGAATATCCACTGTGGCGTCCAGCTTGATATTGGTCACTAAATACGCCGCGGGTAGATTCATCAAGCTGGACAGGTAGCGGATCGTATAGGGCATCCCGCTGAAGTCGGTAATCAGGGTATTGGCCGGAAAAGCGCTTATTTCATCCGCCGTGGCGGACCGGGTGGTGATGTTCGCGTCGGAAAAACCGTGGCTCACAAGGAAGGCCTTTGTCGTTCCGGCCAGGTTGGGGGTGTAGGTGCCGTTGACAATCTCGATCCTGGCGTTTTCTAGAAAGGCAAGGGACGTCAGATCGGTGGGCGGGGTGGCGTAGCCGAGCACCCCGTTGGAAGTAAAGACCTTGGCGCGCAACTCCCGGACTTTTTCCATGTCGGGAATGAGGGTGTCTTCATTATTGATGGTCTCAATGCCCAGAAGCTGGTCGTTGTCGATCACTCCCTGGCGGATGTTCTGGCGTTTGAGGTCCTTGGCCACATACCCCAATTGGATGATCTGCTCCAACGTCAGATTGGTTTTAATGCTGCTGTTGGCCTGGCTCCAGAGGCTGGGCGCTTTTAGCAGGAGGCTTGCAAGTATATCGGGTTTAAGAATTTGATCCCGGATGGCAAGGATCACTTGTTGAGTGCGCGCCGCCCGGTCAAAATCGCCGTTTTCGGTGTGGCGCGCGCGGGCAAACCCGAGCGCCAATGCCCCGTCGAGATGATTCCAGCCGAAGTTGAGGACGGTGGTGTTGTGATTTCCGACCGGGTCGACCACCATGTTGTCAAAGGGAACGTAGACATTGATCCCGCCGATGGTGTCGACGAACGTGGTGAAGGAATTAAAATCGACAATGGCGTAATAATCGATCGGGATCCCGAGCAGATTCTCGACCGTCTGAATGGCCAGGCCGGCTCCGCCGATCTGCAGCCGGTCCACCTCGCCATCGAAATAGGCTTTATTGATTTTGTCGAACCCGTAACCGGGTATGTCCACGTAAAGATCCCGGGGAATGGAAAGCATCGAGGCGATCTTCGTCACCGGATCCAGGCTTAGCACCACCATGGTATCGGTGCGGGCAGCGGTGCTGGTGGATTCCGGCCCGATATCGCGCGCGTCCAGCCCCATGGCGAGTATCGTCACGCGATCCACCCCGTTCCAAGGTTTGGATTGCGGCCCGGCAAGCGGAGGTGGGGTCGGGGTCACGCCCGGGAGGGGCGTGTTATCCACCTGCGGGGGATTGAAGGGATTGAAGTTCGTTCCTCCGCTGCCGATAACCGTGCGCACAAGGCTAAAGGAACCAAATCCCACCAGGACGACGAATGCCACCAGCAAGGTGGCCAACATCCCCTTGGCCCATTCCGGAAGCCCACGGGGACGAACGGATATTGGAGAAACAGGCGCCGATGGTTCGGAGGATGGCGAAGGCTCCGGTTCTCGCTTCGGTTCCGGCGGCTTTTGAATTTTCGGTTGTTTGGATTTGGGCGTTGGCAGATAGGAAGACATACGTTGTCTGCTTTCCAGGTTTATTTAAATACGAGCGCGAGAATGACCATGATGACGATAAAGGATGAAGCAATAAGCAGGATTCTTCGCAAATCCCGTCGGATATAGGTATAGTCCGGATTTTTTAAATCCTCCCGCGCTGTGGTGCGATACCTTTTTTCCTTCATTGACAATCCTTTTCCTTTCGGTTGTCCAGCGAAAGATACCTTCTCCCGGCGATGTGCGGATTCCACCATGATACTTTGAACGAGGATCCTGTGGAGAAATGGCCTTTTCGCCGGAGGGAAACCGGGCGAATTGTAGCACAAGAATCCGTCGGGGGTGTAAAAAAGCTGTATTCTAAGGAAAACCTTATTCTTTAGCCCCAAAAAAAGCAATCATTTTGGAAATATTTAATCCCCCGGATGGATCTTTTTCCTTACAATTTTTCATTTTAAATTGCACTAACCGCCGTTTATGGTCGATAGGTTGACTCTACCGATGCGGGTGGAGGGAAATATTCGGAAATTTCTTTTTCAACATTCGGGAAAAGAAAAATCCTTTGGTAAATCGCATTTTGGGGGACGGTCAGGGTGCCAACTCCGCCGTCACCACGATCCGTTGGTTATCCACCATATAGGGATAGCATGAAATCAACGTCAAGGTGGGACGGACCGTGGGCCCCATGATAGACACATCCGTCGGCTCGACCAATTGAACGGTGACGACGCGATAATAGAATTTTTGGGTGGCGGTATACAAAACGGCTTCGTCGCCCGGTTTCATCTTGTCCAGATCGCGGAAAAGTTCCCCGTAGATGTCGTCGTGAGCGGAAAGCACGACGTTCCCGGCCGTCCCCGGATTGGCGCTGCCGATGTGATGGCCGACTCCCTGCTTGAGCTGCTCCCATCCATCGCCTTCCACCACCGTCATGTTGATCTTGTCTAGGCTGGGCAGATCTAGACGGAGGGGTTGCTCCGGGCCGCGGGTGGGGATGGCCAGGGATTGGTACGATTGCAGCAACGGGCGTAGATTGGCCGGCACTTCATTGTCGTTGGGCGACGCTCCACCGGGTGAGGTCGGGGGCGTATGCCCCGAAGGCAGCACGACGGCGGTGATCAGCGGGGTGGCAGACGGCGTGCCGGAAAAAACAAGCGCAATGGATTCGCGGTTGATTTCCTGAAGCCGGAAGATGAATTGCAGAACGACAAATCCCAGTACGATCGCCGCGCCGATTTCCAAGAAGAGGAGCAGCCGGTCCAGCGGGCTTTTGGTGCGCGGCGGGGAAACCGATGCGTCGGACGGAAGGCTGCTTGGCGGCGTGGCCGGCTCGGCCAATACCGCGCGCCCCGAGTGCACGAAGCGCTGGATCCGGTCTTTCCTCGCCGCCTGGCGTTTGGCCGCCAGCAGCCGTTCCAGTTCTTCAATCGACAGGTCGTTCGGATCGCGTGGGCTCATGGGAATTGGGTTGAGCGCATTATACCGGAGGGAGTTCGGAGATACGCTGGAGTGGAGCATACGACTGCCGATGTTCCGGACAGGCACCTAGACGGAAAAGCGCTTCGGCGTGCTGGCGGGTGCCGTATCCTTTGTGACGGGCAAATCCGTATCCTTGATATATCCGCTCCAGGGCAACCATCTGTTCGTCCCTCCAGGTTTTGGCAAGGACCGATGCCGCGGCAATGGATAGGCAAAGCAGGTCGCCGTGGGTGACCGCAGTTTGGGGCAGTAGGGACCCAGGCAGGATCAAATAATCGATCAGGAGATGGTCTGGATCGGTCGGCAATTCATGGATTGCGCGGAGCATGGCCAGCCGGGTTGCCTGGAGCGGGCCGAGGAGGTCTACTTCTTTGGCAGAGGCGCTGCCAACCGACCAGGCCGTCGCGATCGATCGAATCCGAACGGCGGCGGCTTTCCGCTGCAAAGGAGTCATCAGTTTCGAATCGCGCACAGCGGCTAGTTCGGTTCGAAGCGAGGGAAGATGGAGGGGTAAGATCACTGCCCCGGCCGCGAGCGGTCCCGCCCATGCGCCCCGGCCTGCTTCATCCAGGCCCGCCACCCGGAAAAACCCGTTTCGCAGCAGGCGGCGTTCCTTGTCAAGATTTGGGTATCGCCTGCGGGTTGGGTCGGTCATAGATCCCTCGCATGCCGTTCCAGCGAATGCGCAGCAGGTCGGTAAACATCCGCAGCGAATCGCCCACCAAGCGGATTCGGCTGTCGGATTGGTAGTACCAGGAGATGGGAACTTCGCGGATGCGGTACCCGCGCCGGCGGGCCAAGTAGAGCACCTCCACGTCGAAGGACCAACCGTTGAATCGCTGCCGGGAAAACAGATCTTCCGCGGCGGCGTCGCGGAAGCATTTAAATCCGCATTGCGTGTCTTCATAGCCTTGGAGGATGAGCAATTTGACAGCAAGGGAAAAAATCCGGCCGGTGAAATGCCGGTACGGCGGTTCATCAAACCGGCGCGCGCCCTTGGCTTCGCGCGATCCGATGGCCACATCCGCGTCGGCCAACCGGGGGGGATAAAACCGTTCGAATTCCTCCACGGGCATCGATAAATCGGCGTCGCAGAAAAACCGGTACCGGCCCGCGGCCCGGAGCATACCTGTCCGAACCGCAATACCTTTTCCGCGAAGGGGGGTTTGCGCCAGGCGGATGGCCGGAAAGCGGCGCCCATATTCCCGGACCAGATCGGCCGTCCGGTCCGTACTGCCGTTATCCACGACCCAGATTTCGTAAGTGAACGATTGCCGGGAAAGATATGCCTGTAATTTCTCGAGCGTGGCGGGCAGACGCCGTTCCTCGTTGTAGGCGGGAATAATGACCGAGAGCCACGGCGATGGGGAAAGTTTGGACACGGTGATAGAGAGTCGGGCGGGCAATCCTTCCGCAGGATTACCGGATCATTCGCATGAGAACGAACGCCAGCAACCCGCAGATGACCAAGAGATCCACCATGGCGGCAACGCCCAGAAACGTGAGTTGGCTGGTTTTCATATGCGTCCGGGCCAGCAGGGCGCTGATCGAAAAGGAGGCTTGCGGCGCCTGCTCCACGGCTTCTTCAATGACTGGAGGGATGGGAATGAGTTCCGGAGTGGATGGTTCGCCGAACGCATTGCGCAACGAATCTTCCAGATGGAAGTTCGTCTCCTGCACCGGTTCCGCCATGGGTGTTTCGCTGGAAGGCATAATGACTGGCTGTGCGGAAATCTCCTGGGCCTCGGCGGATATCTCCTCCGCTATGGTCGGTTTTCCCTCGGGATTGGAAAGCAGCTGGACAATATTGGCGCACTCCTCCGGCGAAAAAATCGGGTTGAGCAGCCGCAGGCTTCCACCGTAGCTCTCCAGGCCGTCGCACATGACCATGCGGATGGGCGCCTTGATGTTCTCGACGAAGGCTTCCGGTTGGGAGAAAAGCAGCACCGGTTCGATATCCGTGACGGGCATGCTGTTTTGGGAGAGAAATTTCCGCACCGCTTCGGAATATAGCCGGGTCCGGTGGGGAAGGTTGGGGTTGGAGATGTGCATATTTCCCGAATTATCCAATTTCAACCAGGTGTCCCCGCGCGCGCGAAACGATCCTTTCACCGAGCTGGCGTATAAAACAAAAATTCCGGACGGCCCAACCAATACCATCGGAATCGGCGTGCTCAGGCCCGGAAGCTTGATCTCGCGGATGAGGGTGAACTCGTTCCCCAGTGTTTTCTCTAGGCGGAATATCACCTGATCCTGGGCGTCCAGCTCCGGTTGACCATGACGCCCTTCGCCGAATGTCTTGCTGAGCCAGGCGGTGAGCGGGTTCTTTCCGGTTGTCTCCCCTAGGAGGGAGAGGTCGATGGTTTTCATTGCGGATTCTCGCTGCTCCGTAAAAGATTATACGTTTGGCGAATTGAATCCGCCAGTGACCGGACGTACCGACGCCTCGGGAGGCGGGGAAGGCAACCGGGCGGGGTCTTTGGTCCCCGCCGATTAAGGGAAGAGATGGGCAAGGAGAATCCGCAAACCGATCAGCCCCAGCACCAGTCCGTCGACGATCTCCATCCGTTTCCCGAACCGGAGGTTGAGCCGTCGGCCCATGTGGGTAGCAAGAAAGGAAAGCGAGAAAGTCACCACGCCGATCATGAGGGCCGGAAGGAGGATCGGGACCGACAGCAGAGCGATCGAAAAACCCACGGCGAGAGCGTCGATGCTGGTGGCGATCGAAAGGACGATCAGCGTCGACCCGCGGGTGGGATCGCAGGACGGGTCGGGTTCGTCCGCCCGCAAACCGGAACGGATCATGCGAACCCCCACGAACGTCAGCAGGCCGAATGCCAGCCAATGATCGATCCCCGCAGCCCAGGAGGAGACCATGCTCCCCGCAAACCAACCCAGCACCGGCATGATCGCCTGGAAAAACCCGAAGGCAAAGGATATCCGCAGAGCGGGCCGTAGCGACGTGGTATAGCCCCCCGCCCCGGCGCAAAGGGAAACGACCATCGCATCCATGGATAATCCCACAGCGATCAATAGCACTTCGAAAAATGTCATTTGGAATTCCAGCCCCAACCGCGCAGTGTATCAAATACTGGTCCAAAAAAAAACAAGCCCGAGGAATCCCGGGCTTGTCTGCGGTGAGAGTGATGGATTATTGCGCCAGGGGGAGCCGTTTTTCGAGCGGGCGGATCACCATGACTACCTTACCGCGCACTTCCAGGTTTTCGTCCGGATCATCGATAATGATGGGTTGCATGGTGGGGTTGGCGGGTTGGAGGCGCACCTTGCCGTTTTCGAAAAAGAAATATTTCAAGGTCGTCTCTTCACGGTTCTTCAACCAAATGGCGACCATCTCGCCGTTCCGCGCCTCCTGCTGGGGTTTAAGAATTATATAATCCCCGTCGTGTACCATGGCGTCGATCATTGAATCCCCCCGGACGATAAGGGCGAATAGGTTTTCGTCCCGCGGGAGCAGGTCTTGGGAGATGGCCAGCGCCTCGTCAGCGCCAAACACGGGTTCGTTTATCCCCGGAACCGGAGTAGGTTCGCCGGCTTGAATATATCCCCAGATTCGAATAGGTTGTAAACCCGGTTTCTGCGGGCGGATTCCTCGTGCCACGCGGGGGTCTCTTTCTATCAGGCCCTCTTTCTGCAGGCGTTCAAGATTATAGCGAACGACGGAGAGGGAAGGAATCCCAACGTTTTTCATGATCTCACGGTAAGTAGGGGCATATCCGTGGTCGGAAAAATAAGCCTCGATAAAGGTTTTCATTCTCGCCTGACGTTCGGTAATTCCAGTTTCCCGCATTAAAACACCTCCTGCGATCGAATTAAGCGCGCGATCACTTTAATAATCGTACACGAACAATCGTTCTGTGTCAAGAAAATTGATATTGGATAAAATTTATCCAATATCCTCTCTCTTTTCTGGGAAGATTCCCCTTGTTTTATTAGTGAGGTAGGTAATTATCAAAATTGAGACCGCTGATAAAAACCTGCACTTCAAGGAATAAAAACACTCGCTTTTCGAATACACCGGATCAATCCCGAATCCGGCGATCCCTCATCCGGCAAGCCGTAGGACAAGGGGGAACAAACCGAATGCTTTTATGAGCACGGGGTTTTAGTAGTAGGTGAATGAAGTTTTATAGAGTTCTCAGTTTTTGAGATTTCTATTTTTTGGGGAGGGGCAGGACCACGGTGAATTTTGTTCCTTTGCCATCCGTCGAATCCACCCACACCCGGCCGCCATGTATTTCGGTCACCGATTTGACGATGGAAAGCCCCAACCCGGTTCCGGCGGTATTTTGCACATTTGACGCCCGGTAGAATTTATTGAAGACATACGGAATTTCCGTGGATGGGATTCCGATTCCGGAGTCGGAGACGCGCAGCAGGATCTGGCCCTCCTCGCGCTGTGTGGAAAGGTTGACGGTTCCACCCTCGGGGGTGTACTTCACCGCGTTGTCGAGCAGATTGGTAATCATCTGCCGCAGCCGAATGGGGTTTCCGTTCAGGGATGGAATCTGTTCATCCAGCGAAACCAACAGATGAATGTGTTTGGCATCCGCACGATCGCGGATGCCTTCCAGTGCGTTGCGCGCGAGGGTGTTCAGCAGTACCGTCTCCTTCTGGGAATCGATCCCGGATTCGATTTTCCCCAGGTCCAGAAGATCGGAGATGAGCGTGGTGATGGATCCCACGCTGTTCTGGATCCGGGTGATGAATTCCTTCTGCTGGCGGGTAACCGGGCCGGCGCGCTCGATCAGGTCAACGTACCCCAGGATGGTCGTAAGCGGCGAGCGCAAATCGTGCGAGACCGTGGAGACAAATTCGCTTTTGAGGCGGTCCAATTCCTTCAACTGGGTGATGTCGTTCATGACCATTGCGTACCCGACGCCCTCGATCGGGGTCAGATGCGCATTAAAGATCCGGTCGTCGGCCAGGGTGATCTCCGTCCGCCGCTGGGCGGGGGAGGCGGAGTGGCGCCGTGAGAAAAGGAATTGCAGTTCGGGGTTGGGGAATACCTCCTTCAGGAGGCGCCCGACCAGCGGCTCATTATCCAGGCTGAACAGTTCACGGATCGTGCGGTTGGCTAGAAGCATCCGGCCTTCCAGATCGGTGATGAGCACGCCGTCTTCCACCTGCTGGATAACGGTCTCCAGCTGATGCAGATGAGCCTGAGTGGTTTCGTAGAGGCGGGCGTTCTCCAGGGCGATCACCGCGTATTCCGCCAGCGCCTGCATCAGGGAAAGGTCGCTGTCGTGCAGCGGCAGGCGGGCGGTGCGGTTATCCACTCCCAGCAAGCCTACGATCTTCCCTTCCAGCAGCAGGGGGACGAAAATCAGGGAATGCACCAGGTAGGAGGTTTTAATTTTCCGCGGACTTTCGCCGTCCAGAAGGATCGGCTCTCCCGTCCGGATCACCTCGCCCGCCAGGGAATCCTCCACCTTTATGCGAAACGTGCCCACAAACTCGTCGTCAAAATTTTTCGAGGCGCGCATGTACAGTTCGCCGGTGTCTTCGTCGACCAGCATCAGGCTGCCCTCTTCCGCGCCGGTGAGCCGCACGGCGGCGTCAACGATGCTGGCAAGCGCCTGATCGAGGTCCAAATGGCGGGTAATGGTCTTGCCCAACTGGGCGAGGGTTTCCAATTCCCGCACGCGCATGTGGATGGGCGAGGTGGTACCCCGGTCGAAATGCCGGTCGAGGGCGGCCAGCAGGTCGGCGGGGCGCACCGGTTCGGCGAGTAATTCATCGGCGCGCACCCGTAGCACTTCGGCATATGATTTGCCAACGGACTTCGGGAGCAGAAGGATGATGGCCAGGCCCGGCCGGAAGGCGCGGATTTTGGTTGCGGCGTCGAGTGCTTCCGGTCCGGTGGGCAGGCCGAGAATGGCCGCCCGGGGAGTTGTTTTTTCCAGCTCAGCCAGGGCATCGGTGATGGAATTCGCAGGGATAACCTTGAAATTCCGCTGACGCGCCAGAATTTCTTCCAGGGATGGAAGAAACATCCGGTTTGGATCAATAAAGAGAACGGAAGAGTCAGGCATCGGTTTGAGCCGGGCCGGTTTTCCTTGCGACGGTGCGGCTTTCCAGCGCCCGGAAGAGACGGGCATTAATCATCGCGATGGAGGCATAGTCAGCCACGGCGTCCAGCATCGCCTGATCGCGTTGCAGGAATTCCCTGGCCTCTTTGTGGCCGACCGAGATCACCCCCAAACACTCGTTCTTGGCTTTGATCGGCGCCACCATAACCGATTGGCAGACCTGGGCGATTTTAAACTGCTGAAGACTTTTGCCCATCAGACGCAACCCCTCGCCCGAGGCGATGACGAGCGGCGAGACGCCGTCGTCCCATGGCTGGTTCACCTTCGCGGCCAGGAACTCGGGCAATCCGTACTGGCTGCGGAGCATCAGCTGTTTTCCCGAATCATCCAGCTGCAATAGCCAGGCCACCTTGGTGTCGGTTGCATACCGGGCTCCTTCCAACAGGCGGTCATATAGCCGATCCAGGTGGTTGAGCGAGATGACGGCTTTGCCAATTCCGTATAGCAGGCTAAGCTCCTTGACGCGGCGTTCGAGTTCCTGGTTCATTTCAGATAGGCGCTGGGTGAGCGCTTCCCGCTCTTTTCGCAAACGCACTTCCGTGAGCGCGCGTTCCACGGCGGAAACCACCTCGGCTTCCCGCAACGGCTTGGAGAGATAGTCCTTGGCGCCCAAACGGAAAGCCTGGATGGCCAGCTTTTCCTGACCTTCCGGCGCGGTGACGATGACGAGAGGATCCAATCCCTGTGCGCGCAGTACGATGAGGACTTCTTTTGCGGTTAGTCCCGGCAGGGTGAGGCTGGCGATGACGATATCCGGATGAACGACATGGATTTGGTGGATGGTGGCCGGGCCGTCAGAAGCTATGGAGGGTTGATATCCCAACGGCCCGAGGGTTTGCCGCGCGAGCAGATCCAAAACATCCGGATCTTCATCGGCGATGAGAATTTTTTCGGATGGACCAGGCATGGCAATCGATGCCCTTTCGCGGAATGAATCTCCGCGATCGCATTTTCCACATTGAGTCACGCGGCAAAATTGCGTTCCTACTATAGCATACCGGCCCGCAAGCCTGCAAACCGAACGAATAAAAGCGGAAGTTTGCGGCGCGGAGGTGGTCATTTCATCGGGGAAATCCGACTTCCTTGGAAAGGGGAGAGAGTTTCGTTAGAGCTTCGTAAGAAGCCGTGGAAAGCGTTGACGCTCCTCCGGCGACGACTTAGAATGAAATGATCGAAAGACAAATTCGCGTCTTTACGGACAAGCGATTTCGCTATGGAATACAAAGACTACTATCAAACGCTCGGGGTTTCGCGAAGCGCCCATGAGGATGAGATCCGCAAGGCTTATCGCAAGCTGGCCAAGCAATATCATCCGGATCGCAACCGCGGCAACCGCGCAGCCGAGGAAAAATTTAAAGAGATCAACGAGGCCTACGAGGTCCTCAGTGATCCGCAGAAAAAGGCCCGCTACGACCAGGTGGGGAGCGATTACCAACAATGGCAGCGTTCCGGAACACAGGGCGGGTTCGACTGGTCACAGTATGCGGGCGGCATGCCGCAGGGCGGGAGCCGTGTCGAATACGCGGATTTGTCCGATATGTTCGGCAATTTCTCCGACTTCTTCCAATCCATCTTCGGGGATATCCCGATCCAACAATCGGATAGCTTCACCCGCAGGCAACGGGCGCGGCCGGAAACCGGGCGGGCATCCCCCCGGAATCTTCCGGATGTTGACGTCACGATCACGTTGGAAGAGGCGTTCCGCGGATCCACGCGAATCGTGCAAATTGGAAACCGAAGGTTGGAAGTCAAAATCCCGCTGGGGGCCGGAACCGGAACGCGAATCCGGTTGGCGGGTGAAGGCGGCGGGGTTTCCGGCCGGTCCGCGGGCGATCTATATCTGAAGATACAAGTGGCCGATGACCCGCGTTGGGAACGCCGGGAGGATGATCTCTCCACCGAGGTTCCCGTGGACGTGGTTACGATGATCCTGGGGGGCGAAGTGCGTGTGTCGACAATCGACGCGAAATCCATTTTGTTGAAAATTCCTCCCGAAACCAATTCCGGGCAATCGATCCGGTTGAGCGGACTGGGGATGCCCCGCCTGCACAATCCTTCGGCGCGGGGTGATTTGTATGTGAAAGTGCGCGCCGAAATTCCAACCCGGTTGAATGATCCGGAAAGAAAGCTGCTGGAGGAATTCGTTCGACTGAGGAAAAAGCAAGTTTAATCCCGCAACGAATGACGAAGCGGCCGGCCTTTGGATCGGATGGGAACGTTGCCTTGGCGGACATTCTCATCATCCAAAGGGAAGAGATCGGACGCTTCTCAGGGAGAGATGACAATGAAGAGAATACTGATGGTTCTGATAGTGCTCGGCGTTTTGGCGATGGCGTGTTCCGGGACGATGCCGGTGACGAACGCCACTCCGACACCCACCGTCGCGACGGCAACTCAGACGCCCACCCCGGCGACAAGTCTGGTCGGGGCCGATGGCTCGCTGGCAGCTCTTTACGATAAAGTCAACCCGGGCGTGGTGACGATTATTGCATACGGCCCCACAGGCAGCGGAAACGACGCGCTGGGTTCCGGGTTTGTCATCGATACCAAAGGAGACATCCTGACCAACATGCATGTCATCGCCAGCGCGAAGTCGATTGAAGTGGATTTTCCCTCGGGGTTCATGACTCAGGGCACGATCGCGGCCAAGGATCCGGATTCCGATGTCGCCGTGATTCATGTGGATGCTCCGGCGAGCGAATTGCATCCACTGACACTGGGCGATTCTTCCAAGGTTAATATCGGCGACCCGGTCATCGCGATCGGAAATCCTTTTGCCCTGTATAACACGCTGACGTTCGGTATTGTGTCGGCAAAGGGGCGCACTGATGAATCCCTCTCCTCCTCAAGCGACACCAGTTTCTATATCATCGGGGATATGATCCAGACCGACGCCGCGCTCAACCCGGGCAACTCGGGAGGTCCGTTGTTCAACATGCAGGGAGAGGTAATCGGGATCAACCGGTCGATTCTCTCCCCTTCCACCAGCCAGGGTGGAACCGCGAGTAATACGGGGCTCGGGTTTGCCGTATCCAGTAATCTGGTTCGCCGGATTTTGCCCGATTTGCTTGCCACAGGCAAATACGATTACCCGTACCTCGGGCTTGGCAGTCTGACTGAAATCCACCTCCAGGCCCAGCAGGAACTTGGTTTGCCCTATACTTACGGCGTCTACATCACAAGCGTGACTGCGGGCGGTCCGGCCGACAAGGCGGGGTTGCGCGCGGGAACGGTGGATATCCCCAACGTTACGGACCTGAAAAAAGGCGGCGATCTGATCATCGCCATCAACGGCCAAAAAGTAAATAACTTCGGCGATATGGTCTCCTATATCGTCATGAACTTCAAACCAGGCGATAGCGTGAAGTTCACCGTTTACCGGGATGGTGCAAGCGTCGATGTTCCGGTTACCTTGGGATCACGCCCGTCTGCTTAGGGCGTCCGGAGGTCAAACAATTGCCGGTTAAAGAGCGTTGATATCGCCGTGCGGTAAAAAACGAGCGTATGGGGGTATCATTTGGCCCGTGATGAACGGGCCTTTGATATTTCGTTGAGATCCTTTTTTCCCAAAGATTGGATAGGGTTAGTTTACACATGTCGGCGAAAAGAAATCCCCGGGTGATACACATGTTTCGTTTATCGATTTGGGGAATCCTCCCGGCCTTTTTTCTCACGGCGTTCGCCGCATCGAGTGCCCAATGGCACGCGTCCACCGGCGAGCCAACCGGGTGGATCTGTACCGTCGAATCGCAAATGGATTACCCGGATCTTTGCTCCAACTCGGGTCCGGGCGCGGTGCGCGTAGATTACTGGCAGGCAGGCTTGCTTCCCCGGCGGCCGTTGCCCGCCCTGCCGCTCGACCCCAGCCTGAGCCAGTTGGATCGTTCCTACGCCCGTGCGGGGAAAGACACGGAATTGAATTTCTACTCCAGTGTCGAGGACGCCATTTCGGGAAATGCCAACCACTCGATTTACAAGGGCTTTGTGTACGTCTCCTATGTGCAAAGGATTGTCCGCGACGAAGGAACCTTCCTACGCACCGGCGACGGATGGATCGTACGGGGCGACGACGTCACTCCGATCAACAACAAAGACCAGTTTAACGGCTTTGCGCTCGCGCAAACCCCCGATCATCCCTTTGGGTGGGTGCTGCCCTACGAAGGCGTGTATCCTTCCCGGATGCCGGGAGGGCCGGCTGATAAACATGCCGTTTTCTATCCAAGATACACACCGGTTGAGGTGTTCGATTCCCAAAAGGTCGATCAAACAACCTGGTACATGGTTGGAATCAACCAGTGGATCCTGCAAACGAATTTGGGATTGGTTTTCCCGGATACCGTCCGTCCGGATGGGATTCCCGCCGGGGTGAAATGGATCAGCATCAACCTGTTTGAGCAAAGCCTGGCGGCATACGAGGGCGACCGGATTGTTTTTGCGACGCTCGTCGCCAGCGGGTTGCCCGGTTATTGGACCCGCCCCGGTCTGTTCCAGATCCAGAAGAAATATAACATCCAGACAATGAGCGGCAGTTTCGAAGTGGACAAATCGGATTATTACTATGTGGGGGATGTGCCCTGGGTGATGTATTTCGACCGGGCTCGCGCCATTCACGGGGAATACTGGCACAACAATCTGGGCGGCCGGCATTCCCACGGATGCGTCAATGTTCCCGTGGCCGACGGGCATTGGCTGTATAACTGGGCTCCGGAGGGAACCTGGGTGAGCGTGTTCGACCCGTCCGGCAAGACTCCGACCGACGAAAAATATTACCTGAACGACGCCGGGATCTAACGGGAAGCGAACCTTCCAGTAAATCCTTTTCTCATCGGCCAACCGGAATCCAGCCTCCGGTAAATCGGAAGATGCCGCCAAGGGTAAGTTTTTCCATCATCTTGGCGGTTGCAGACGGCACCGGAGTATGATATAGTTTTTGCAATTATTCCGGGCTGAGGCCCGACAATCTAAAGGGGGATGCTATGCTTGCACTGAATCGTGTTCAATTGATCGGTCGTTTGGGGAAGGATCCGGAAACGCGTGCGTTGCCTTCCGGAAAGAAAGTCTGTTCCTTCTCGCTCGCGGTGGATAGCCGTTGGAAAAACGGCAACGGCGAAATCAAGGAAGCCACCGAGTGGTTCCCCGTCGAAATCTGGGGACGGTTGGGAGAGATTTGCAACCAGTATCTCTCCAAGGGGCGGCTGGTATACGTGGAAGGCCGCGTGCAAACCGACCACTGGCAGGATGACAAGGGGGATCCGCATTCGCGCACCAAGGTAGTCGGCGGGATCATGCAGATCCTCGACCGGAAGCCGGAAGAGCCCGAGGTGGCTGCGGTAACCGAAGAGGAAACTGTCGCCTGACCCCGCTTTCGCCAATCGTTTTCGGAAATGACCAGCGCCGGTCGATGTTCAGTTTTTTCTGAAGGAATGGGACATCGGCCAACCC
>JBEKDW010000025.1:0-15411 GCA_050014155.1 Anaerolineales bacterium | reverse complement strand
CTGATGACCGATGACGACTGCGCGGTTCCAACCGACTGGCTCCGCCAGTTCGAAGCCGCCTTCGCCGTGGACGACCGAATCGGGATTGTGTTCGGCAATGTTCTGCCCGCTCCCCACGACCCCGCGGTGGGCTCGATTCCGGCATACATCCGGCAGACGCCGTTTCTCGCCCGAGGCATCCGGGACAAGCACCGCGTGGAGGGACTAGGCGCCTGCATGGCCGTGCGGCAAAGTGTTTGGCAGTCGCTGAGCGGCTTTGACGAGATGTTGGGGGCCGGCTCGCGATTCAAGGCAGGTGAGGACGGAGACCTGGCCATGCGCTCCTTGCTTGCGGGTCACTGGATCTACGAAACGCCTGCGGTTTGGGTGACGCACTATGGCCTCCGCAAATGGGAGCAACTGCCGGCACTGATCGACAGCTATTGGCACGGAACGGGCGCGATCATGGTCAAACCAATCAAGACCGGACAATGGGAAGCGCTGCCCCTGCTGCTGCGGCTCGCGGGTAAATGGGTGCTGGGGCGCTCCAGGGTCGGCGCCAGCCTGGGCCGGCAACACAGGCTCATGAAACTCCAGAGTTTTTGCCGGGGGTTCCTGGCGGGCGCAGCCGTGCGGGTGAACAAGGAAACAGGCCTTTACGTCCGCCCTTCGTAAGACTCCGAGCCGTAAGCCTGAATTCCGAAGCTGGACGCCTTGTATCGGGGCACGGCTTGAGACGTGCCGCCGAAAGCGCATTCTGAGGGCTTTAGCCCCTGTCTGCCGGCCAGGGGCTAAAGCCCATCAGGTTCATCCCGTTCCGGCACGGCTCAAGCCGTGCCCTGATACAAGACCTGTTTTCTCTTGGTCTTCCGCTGTGGAAATGCAACTTCGCCGAAGCTGATTTCGGAATCCAGGTTTATGGATGGGCCGTTTCGATGAGACACGGAGCAAGAGAGACAGTTGTTTTATTGGTGTTCATCCGTGTTCATTCGTGGCCGGTTATGTTTTGGCGGCTCTCGCGCGGCGCTTCAGCGCTTCACGTACGTCTTCTCGAACTTGTTGCGCGTGTTGTAGACCGTGAAGTTGCCGTCTTTCCCCGCAGTTACCTTGATCCACTTTCCTTCGCATTCGGCATCCACGTTGGCGATGAAGGTGTCGGCTGAGTTGTGCTGCTTATCCGCATCGATAGCGTAGTGCAGTTGCCAGATGTCGAGCAGGCCGCGCGTGTCGTGTAGCGTCTGCCAGACCTCCGCCGTGCCGCCCTTGTGCGGGCCGTTGTCCACCAGCGCCACGCGCGGTGAAACGGCGTGTACAAACGGCGCCGAACTGGAAAGGTTCGATCCATGATGCGACACCAGCAGAAAATCCACCGTGCCGATTTTGTTGTCCGGGCAGACCAGTTGGTATTCGCGGTCTTTGGTGAGGTCGCCCATATCCAACATGCGGAAGTCGCCGTAGGTGATCAGCACGCCAATGGACTGGCCGTTTTCGTCGGTGGTTTCGGCCGGGCGCTCGTAGTCCTTGCAGTCCGGGTTGGGCACGCCCGGCTCCTCCAGCGGCGAGCCGATCACATTGCCGCCCGCGGAAAGCACTTGGACGTCGATTCCTCTCACCGGGATGGTGCCGCCCGCCTCGACCCGCAGGTGCTGGCCCTTGGCGCGCACGGCCGCGTATTCGTTGAACAGAATCTCGGCATCCTTGCCCTTCTCGACGCTCGCTCCGTGATCCACAAAATGTACGATCGGCATCTTTTCCGCAAGCTGGTACACACCGCCCACGTGGTCCATGTCAGCATGGGTGATCAAGATGCGTTTTAGATCGTGCGGTGAACGCCCCAGGCTATCGATGTATTGAAGAATTTTTTTCCCGCTGCCCGGAATACCGGCGTCGATCAGGGTCAAACCTTCCGGCTCGACGATCAGATAGGAATTGGCGAACACTCCGGGGATCTGATGGATATTCTTTGCAATTTCCATATCGTCCCTCCCAAACGACGCGGTTGGGCGAAGCAGTCAAACGGCGGATTATTTGGATGTTATGGTATTGTAGTGCAAATTGAATCATTAATTTGTTAACAGTGATTATTTCGAAGTCGATTAACCAATAGACTGGCTTTCTTCTGTTCGAATTCCTCTCATCTCCCCGCTTGGTTTCGCCGTCAAACTTTCGCTGAATTCTGTGAGGGCCGGTTGGAAAGCTGTCCAGAGTGTCACCACCAGAACCAGCGCTCCTGCCATTGCAAACAATCCGGTCAGGCTCCATTTGCTGACGGCACCGGAAATTGCCTGGGCGATGGGCACCAAGCCGATATTGGAAAGGCTTAGGATGCTCATCATCCGCCCAAGCATCTCCCGGGGAGTACGCGTTTGCATCCAAGTGAACAGGATGATGGACAAATAGCCGTTACCCACTCCGAGCAGAAGCATCAAGATAAAATCCGGCGCGGTCGATCGCAGAAACCCCAACGATCCGATGACCATTCCAAAGGCAGCCAGCAGAAGAAGGATAAAAGCCCGCATGGTGTTTCCGCCTGGACGGGGAAGCGAACCGGCGGCGAGATATCCGGTTAGATTTCCTCCGGCATAGGCGGACATCAACAATCCGAAAGCCACCGCCCCTTCGGGCAAACGCTGGCTGGCTAGCACCGGGATTCCGACCAACAGCGGGCCGACAATCAGAAAATTCACCGCCGTGATCACCAGGAACATCAGCCGGAGGACCTTTTCGCCCCAGAGGTATTTCACACCGGCCAAAATAGATGCCCATATACTCTCCGGTTCAGCAGCACTTCCGGAGCGCGAACGTCCTCCCCCGTGCATCAGCCACAAGGTTGTGGCGGAAACGGCGAAGCTTGCCGCATCGACGGCGAAGGCCAAACCGATGCCGAAGAACGAACCGGAAAAACCGCCGATAATGATTCCGGCAATCGTTGGACCGATAAACCCAGTCAGTTGGGAAACTCCCATGATGATCGAGTTACCCGCCTGCAGATCACTCTCCGCCACAAGCAAGGGGACTATGCTGTTTTCGGCCGGGATGGCGAAGCCAGCCACCAATCCGAATCCCAAACCGAAAACATATAGCATCCACATCTGGACAGCCCCCGTGAAGATGGCCAACGCCATCCCGACAGTCAAGACGCAGCGGATAAGGTCCGAGGCAATCATCAGGAGACGCGGGGAGAGGCGGTCCGTGATCGCCCCGCCCAGAAGCATGAACACGGCACGCGGGATCCCTTCCAAGGCCAGGACAATCCCGAGCGCCAGCGGATCACCAGTTAATCTCAACACCAACCATGGAGTGGCAATCAAGGCGAATTGATCGCCCAATAGCGAGGTCGTGGCTCCAGCGAATAAAAGGCGGAAATCGCGCAAGGACATTACGCGCCGCATGGGATTCTCTGAAACGGTCGTACGTGTCATCGGATAATCCTTATTCGGAATTAGAAGAGTTCAGACCTCTGCGGAAAATTCAGAAGCAGAGTCGAGATGTGATCGTTCTTTACCTAATATCTCTTTAGATTAATGCATCATCCGCTTTTTTCGAGGGCAGACAGCAGACGTTCCGCCTCATCCACGGTGATCTTTCCCTTTTGAAGCATATCCAGGATGGAAAGGCGTTCGCTTTCACCCGCTCCGGGAGGAGAGGGAGGCGTCGGCGGTCGTGGCGGAGTTTCGTTCCAGGAATATCGGCGGTGGTCTCTAGCGAACTTGCCTTCCTCCATCTTGCGGCGGAGTCGTTTATCGTATTGGTCGAACTTATCATGCATGTTGCGTTCGACCCACCGGCCGAACTCGCCGGCCAGCATGCCAAACTCCATTCCCATTTGACCCATGTCATGACCCAGTTCGCGCCATTCTCCCCAAGAATCCACGTCCATCCATCCTCCTATCCATAGATCGCCTTCGGCTTCGACCCGGAGGTGCGCTTCGCCCTTGCCGAGGATGACGGGCAAGGACCCGTTTTCCATCGGAGATTGAGATTCTTTTCCGGCAGAGGGAAGGCGCACAAAGGTATCCCCGCCGGCCTTTCCATCCACAATCGCCGACGCTCCGGAAGGCAGATAGCAGCGGAGATCCCCATGGGCGGCGATGCTATTTTCCGATCCGGGTTTCGGCAAAATCGCTACGGAGGCATCCCCGCCGGCGCGGATCTGCGCCCGGGAGACGGGATGCTCGATACGCACGTCGCCGCCGGCTTCCATTTCAACGGCTCCCAGAACGTGGCGGAGTTTGGCGTCGCCGGAAACCTTCCGCGCCTTCAGATCGCCGCCGAGATCACGCACTTTCAGACTGCCATGCACAGTTCCGAGATCGGCGCCATCGCAATGCCGGAGCAGCAGATCCCCCATGCACTCGCCAATCACGACCGCGGATTTAACCTCCCGTATAACAAGGTCGGCGCCGGCCCATACAACCTCCACTTTCGAGTTATATGGAACCCGGAGAGATAGATCATCCTTCGCCGAAACCGTGATTCCCTTCTCTGCTGAGTCCACATTGGGTTCCGCATCGCACTCGACCATGACCCGCGGTTCGCTCCAGCCTTCGATGGTTAGGTCTTTCTCGCTCCGTTCCACGCGGATTGACGGGGCGGATATCCCGGTTAAAAACTCTTTTTCAGTCATTTAGCCTCCTTGGCGATTCTTCAAATGTTGAACAGCTTCCTGCGCGCTCATGCGCCCCGCGGCGACTTCTTCCAGCACATGCCGGCGGTCTTCATCCGCATCCTCTTGAGCGCCTGGTTCATAGCCCATAAGCCGGATGATCTCCTGCAAGCGATTGCGGAGGGTCGGATAGGATAGGCCGACCTCCTTTCCCATCCGGTTGAGTTTCCCCTCGCAACGGACGAACGTTTCGATAAACCCTAGTTGCTCCGGCGAGAGACCGGCCCACCCCCCGAGCTGGAAATCCCCCTCAAGCGAGCTTCCGCAGGAATTGCAATGCAATCGGGCTATCGAGAGCGTGGAATGACAAATTGGGCAAGATGATGGTGCAATTGACATATTTTCCTCTTTTATTCAATATTATAAACATAATAATTGATAATGTCAATATCTATATTAATATTATTAACTAAATTATTAATATTATCGAATTTGTTCCGGGTCAAACGACAATTATCCTGTTTTTAGCCAAATATTCTTCTCGCAGGGTGATAATGCATTTTGGATCATTAACTCAAAGGAAATAATTGACGAGTAGAGTGGATGATTTTGGAGGGGCTTCTCCCAGCGCCCCACCCTAACCACTGGGTTTGGATGACAGTTTGGCTCGTAAGTTGTATTGGACATTTTTAATATCGCGCATGTGAAAGGACGACCCGTTCTGCGCGAGGGATCTGTAGGAAGCGATCCCAGCAAATACCGCCATCGATTGGATGGAATCTTCTGCCAAGCGCGATGCGGGGATATATAATCCGCGTCTGGATACGCAGCAGGATGAACGGTATGCGGCGCCCACCAACGTGCCACTAGTTCACGCAAGCGTTCGATGGCATCATCTTAACGAGGTGACTTAAATGATGCAGATCAAGGATTGCATGAAACGGAACGTGGTTTCCATTCCGGCGGCTGCGACGATCTCCCAGACCGCCGGGATTTTCGTAAAATGCCACGTCGGGGTTCTGCCGGTGGTCGATGATCTGGGTAAACCGATCGGGATTATCCGGCTGGGCGATCTTCTTTCCCTGGAATTGCCGGATTTCGTCAAGCTGGTGGCCGATGTGGATTTCGTCCACAATTTCGGCGCCGTGGAAACAACCCGTCCGGAGCCCGAATTGCTTGGCCGCCCGATAACCACGTTGATGCAATCGGTCACAACCGTCGAGGAAGAATCCGGATTGCTCCACGCCTACACGCTCATGTTGCAGCACAACGTCTCGGATATTCCGGTCGTCAATAAAATCGGCGGGTTGGTGGGAATAATCTCTCGGGTCGATATCGGCACGGCGATTCTTTCCGCGTGGCCGACGGAGCGCAAGACCCCATGACGGCTGCTATTCTCACCTTTTTGATCTTTGCCGTCAGCCTGTGGCTGATTTTCACGGAGAAAATCAACCGCACGATTGCCGCCATTGCCGGAGCCGTTTTAATCGTCGGGCTGGGAAAAGGACTCGGTTTTTATTCCGAAACGAAAGCGCTTGCTTCGGTCGATTTCAACACGATCGGATTGTTGCTCGGGATGATGCTACTCGTCGCACTGCTGGAACCGAGCGGCGTCTTCCAGTATCTCGCCGTTTGGGCAGGATGTATATCCCGCGGCCGACCGGTTTGGCTGCTGTTCCTCTTGGGCACGATCACGGCGGCGCTCTCGATGGTTTTGAACAATGTGACCACCGTGGTGCTGATTGCGCCTGTAACCATTCTTATTTGCGAGATCCTGGGGATTGCTCCCCTGCCCTACCTGGTGACGGAAGCCTTGCTTTCAAACGTCGGCGGCGTGGCGACGCTGGTCGGCGATCCGCCGAACATACTGATAGCATCCGCCGCCGGGTATTCCTTCAACGATTTTCTCACCCGCGCGTTGCCTGTTGTGATAGTCGTCTGGTTCAGCTCACTGATCCTGCTAAGATTTCTTTTCCGCAAAGAATTGGCTATTCAACCGGCGAACGTGAAGGTTTTGATGCAGTTGAACCCCTCCGAAACGATAACCGATCGCTCCGCGGCCCGGAGAGTATTGGTGATCCTAGGAACGGCGGTTCTGCTTTTTTTCTTTCACCGTGCCCTCAACCTCAGCCCCGCATTCATCTCGCTGGCTGCGGCCGCCGTAGCGCTGGTATGGGTCCGCCCTGATTTCGACGAGGCTCTTCGCAGAGTGGACTGGGGGTTGTTGATTTTTTTTACCTCGCTATTCGTAATGGTTGGGGGTCTGGAAGCGGCGGGCGTGCTGGGATTCATCGTCCGATCCGTGGCGGTAGCCAACGCACTTCCCCCGGTGCTGTTTGGGATTCTCTTTATCTGGGTGGTCGCCGCGCTTTCTGCGGTTGTGGATAACGTACCCATCACCATCGCATTGATTCCTGTGATCCAAGGCCTGGGAGCGAGTGGAATGGATACCGGGCCGCTTTGGTGGGCGTTGGTCTTCGGCGCCGGCTTTGGAGGAAACGGCACGATCATCGGCTCGTCCGCGACGATCGTCATCGCCAACCTTTCCCGGAAAACGCATACGCCGATCACGGCCAAATTGTGGAATCGGCGCGGGTTGCCGGTCATGCTGGCGGCTTGCGGCGTGACATCCCTGCTGTACGTTCTTTTATTTCCATTGTTTGTCCATTAATGGATTCAGGATCCGTTGAGTTCTATCAGAGAGCGTGCAACGCGTGAGCGATCGGAAGAAGGAGAAATCCTTGGACGATATCAGCCGGGTCACAAGATCCAAAGCCGAAGCCAAAGCCGCCTACGATACGTTGAGCGGATGGTACGACTTGTTGGCAGGTTCCAGTGAACGGAAATTCCGGGAGGAATGCCTGCGGATGATTAACGTCCAAGCCGGGCAGACCGTTCTCGAGATTGGTTTTGGAACCGGAGAGGCGCTTTTAACGCTGGCTCACTCCGTCGGAAGTGCCGGTAAAGTTTTCGGTATCGATATTTCGGATGGGATGTGCAAACGCGCACAAATCCGACTCCGGAAAGCCGGGTTGGCGGATTACGTCGAATTGAAATCCGGCGACGCAACCACCCTGCCCTTTTCCTCCGGATCGATGGATGCGATATTTATAGCTTTCACCCTGGAGCTGTTCGACACGCCGGAGATCCCGGTCGTCATCGCGGAGTGCCGGCGGGTTTTACGGCTAGGAGGCAGGATCGGCCTGGTCGCCATGGCCAAGCCGGATAGATCGGGCTGGATTGTGCGTTTCTATAAATGGGCGCATCACGCCTTCCCAGTCTGGGTCGATTGTCGCCCGATCTGCGTAGATCTTTTTTTGAAAGATTCCGGTTTCGAGATTCTATCGAGTAAATTTCGATCAGCGTGGGGGTTGCCGGTGGAGATTCTTCTGGCAAATAATTTGAAACCAAAAAAAGATGTGAAGTAAATCTTTTAAAAGAAAATTGAGCGGATTGAATTTGGCGCTAATCCCGGTGGAAAGGGAAGGGTTCAGCGACCCGCTTTATCCATTTACCGCGCCTCCACCCAGTGCCCAGATCACCCATGTGCAAACTGAAATCACTATAGGAAATACGGGGTCGTCGGACAATCCAACGATCGCTGATGCCCATGAATGGATGGACAAATAAGGAGAAAGAAAAGGCGAGGCGGTCATAGAGAGAAACTTCTTTTTATGGCGGACGGCTGCGACCAGTATAACCAAACCTATTGGGATCGACCGGGGCCAAAGGCTTGTATTGGTGGGAGAGAAGACCAGGTTGGATTTTGTAAATAGGTCGGATCCGAACACGATGTAAGAGACAATTACCAAGCAGGCCAACGGGAGAAAAATGGATACCAATTTTTTTATCCCTCCACCGGCCCAAGCTTCATAACCGAGGAATAATGCAACCCCGATGCCGATTTGCGGCTTCGCCATAAGGAATATGAGCCCAAGCCAAGGCGGCAACAAAATGCCAAACATCGCCAGCCAATCGATCTGTCCATAGATTAATCCGTATACCACCGGATAGGAAATGATCAAAGCAATGATGCAAAATATATTTGCTCCGTTTTTCTTCGCAAGAAATGCAAAGGATGAAATCGTTATCCAAAAGATCGCCACCCGCCCTATCTGTTCCGGCAAAACGGCGAGGGGAATGATAGGAATTAACACCCAAGGTGGCGCCACATAGTTATGGATGGCAAACGGGGATTTCCCCGTTATGAGATTAATGGCTGCCGGCCGATAAACGTCGGACCAATCAGAAGTTTGCGGGAGAATTCTTGAGAGCGCCGCCGAGACGACAATCAGCCCAACAACCAATACCAATCCCTTTAACACGAATGGCAAGGAAGATTCGGCTTTCTTGTTATCCATCATAAACTAGCTCCAATATCTTTAATACATTTATTCAATAATATAATTGATGATTTGGTACAGCGTTGTGCGCCGCAAAATAATGCGATCGTCATTCTTTTGGACGCTTTACTCCCCATGCCTTCGATTCGTTTGTTAATCACACATCCAAATTCTTTACGTCTTTGGCGTGGGTTTGGATGAACCGCTTGCGAGGTGGAACGGCTGAACCCATGAGCATATCAAACGTCCGGTCGGCCTCGGCGGCGTCCTCGATGGTGACCTGCAGTAGGGTTCGGCTCTGCGGATCCATGGTGGTGTCCCATAACTGCACCGGGTTCATTTCGCCCAGACCCTTGTACCGCTGAATCCCCACTTTTTCCGATCCGCCAAATTCCTTCACCGCTTTATCCCGTTCGTTTTCGGAATAGACGTACCGCTCCTTGCCGCCTTTGCCTTTGGCTTCGACCCGAAAGAGCGGAGGCTGGGCGATGAAGAGATGTCCCTCTTCGATCAACGGTTGCATGTAGCGGAAGAAGAACGTGAGCAGCAACGTGCGGATGTGCGAACCGTCAACGTCGGCGTCGGTCATGATGATCACCCGACCGTAGCGCAGACCGGCGAGATCGAACGAATCCCCGATCCCGGTTCCGAGGGCGGAAACCAGCGCCCGGAACTCGTTGTTGCCAAGGATTTTATCCAGCCGGGCGCGTTCGGTATTCATCACTTTGCCGCGCAACGGCAAGATAGCTTGGAAGTGCCGGTCTCGCCCCTGCTTGGCCGACCCACCGGCACTGTCGCCCTCGACGATGTAAATTTCCGCTTTCTCGGACTCGCGTTCCGAGCAATCCGCGAGCTTGCCGGGGAGGGTCATGCTTTCCAGAGCGGACTTGCGGATGACCAGGTCGCGTGCTTTTTTGGCTGCATCGCGCGCGCGGGCGGAGGTCAGACATTTTTCGACGATCGCCCGCCCCTCGCGCGGGTTCTCTTCCAGGAACGCGCTGAAGACGTCGCTGACGACCTGCTGGACGATCGTCTGGACTTCGGGGTTCATCAGCTTTACTTTGGTCTGACTTTCGAATTGCGGATCGCGGTGTTTGATCGAGACGATCCCGGTCAACCCCTCGCGCGTGTCGTCGCCCGAAAAATTGGGATCCGCCTCTTTGAGGAGCCCGGTCTTCCGAGCGTAATCGTTGATCGTCCGGGTGAGGGCGGCGCGCAACCCGGTCATATGCGTTCCGCCGTCGACGGTGTTGATCGTATTGGCGAAGGAATACACCGATTCCGAGTAGGCGTCAGTGTATTGGACGGCAACCTCCACGCCGATCCCGTCGACTTCCTTGTTGCCGTAAACCACCGGATGCAATACTTCGCGGTTGCGGTTCAAGTAGCGCACGAACGAGAGAATCCCGCCCTCGAAAAAGAACATGGTTTCCTGTCCGGTGCGTTCGTCGGAGAGCGAGATCGTCACACCGCGAGTGACGAATGCCATCTCGCGGAAGCGCTGGGCGACCGTCTCAAACCGGTAATCCACGTCCCCCTGGAAAATCTGCCGGTCAAAAAGAAATGTGGTTTTTGTTCCCGTTTGTCCGGCTGGCGCCTTGCCGATGACCGCCACCGGAGCCTTGGGCTTCCCGCGTTCGTAACGCTGGAAGTGCACTTTGCCATCCCGGCGGACTTCCACCTCGCACCATTCGGAGAGCGCGTTGACGGCGCTCACGCCCACGCCGTGCAACCCGCCGGAAACCTTGTAGGAGTTGCCGCCGAATTTTCCCCCGGCGTGGAGCATGGTCATCACCACTTCCAGCGCCGGCTTCTTTTTCTCCGGATGCATATCCACCGGAATGCCGCGGCCGTTGTCTTCCACAACGACGCTGTTGTCGGCCTGGATGGTGACGGTGATCCGATCGCACACGCCGGCCAGGGCTTCGTCGATGGAATTATCCACAACTTCGAAAATCAGATGGTGGAGGGCCTTGACGTCCGTTCCGCCGACGTACATTCCCGGCCGCCTGCGGACGGCTTCCAAGCCTTCCAGTACCTGGATGTCTTTCGCTCCATAATTTTGTTGGGCTTCGGAATTGTTTTTTGGCATCTCGGCTTCAAACTCCCGTCGTCGGCGGTTTGACCGCCATGCGTGTTTGCAGTTGCGATTGGATTTCGGATATCCACCGGCGTTTGTCGATGTAATACGCCATGCTGGCCGTCACGATGACGGAACTGGTGTAGGCGTTTCCCAAAATCCCGACCGCACCGGACCAATTGGCATCCGACGCGAGCGCCCAAACCATGGATACCAGATACTGCAGCAGGATCAGCAGGATCGGGATCCAAATCGAAATCGGATAAAGCCAGCGCGAGGTGACGACACTATTGCGGATCGACTGTAGAATTCCGTCCCGGAAGAGAATGATCCCGTGAACGGAAAATATAAAAAAGAGAAACACCCAGAAGAGAAACCCGCCTCCCAGAAAAAAGAACAACTGGGACAGAATCGCCGCGAAATCCGCCGAAACCACCCCGATCACCGAAATAACGAAAAGCACTGGAATGGAAATTCCCAGGATGAGGACCAGGAAGGTTCCGCACAGGAGCAGCATCACAATCACGGTCCGGGAATACCGCGCAAACCAATCTCCGCGGGTCCATTTGGCTCCTTGCGCCGACCGTCCCGCCAGCAGCCAATACAGGGAACCGATGAGGATGGAGCTGGCGATCAGCGCCGGGACGATTCCCAGGCACTGCCACCAATTGGCGATGGAGATGACGATCGGAGTACCAAGGGGCGTCTGTCCGGGAGCGGCTCCGGTCATCAGGCTGGGAGGAAAGAGCGGGATGAACGCCAGGAGCGAGAAGAGATTGTACTTTTCGACAGCCTGGCGGAGGGCGTCCATCATCGTGGGGTTAAGCTGGTTTGCAGCCAGCGCCGTATTGAGGGAGGTCAGGACGGGATTGATCAGGGGAATGAGAGAAAGGTGCGGGCCGAACCATAGAAAAGCATCGATCAGCACCGGAACGACCATGATTCCGGGATGCGCGTTGACGAATTCTATCCCTTTCCACAACGAAGAAAGGAATCCGATGGGCGGCCGGGGACCGTCGATTGCGATTTTATTCATGAAAAAATTATACCAAATCCGAAGGCGATTAAGTGATAATTATTTTTCCGCCCAAACGGGTTCTTGCCGATTCAAACCGATGCGAATACAATCCTTTTATGGAAGCTTTTCCATTCGTTGCCTGCATAACGGATTTCGGGTCTGAAGATTCATATGCCGGCGCAATGCGCGGAGTATTGGCCGGCGGTCTTCTGCGTGGATCGATCATCGACATCACTCACGACATCCCCTCAGGCGACATTCGCCGCGCGGGATTGGTGCTCTGGGAAGCGCAGCCGTCCTTTCCCCAAGGAACGATCTTCCTGGTTGTCGTCGACCCGGGAGTGGGCGGAGACCGGCGCGCCGCTATTTTCCGGTGTCCCGGCTGCGACGTGGTGTGTCCGGACAACGGGGTGGCGACCTTTTTACTGGAACGGTTTCCGGAGTTTCACGCAGTGGAAATTCACCCGGTACAGAACGGCGCCCCGCCGCTCAGCAACACGTTTCATGGCCGGGATCTGTTCGCTCCCGCCGCGGTACAACTCGCCGCCGGAAAGCCGCTTTCCGCATTCGGGCCGGTCCTTTCCTCTCCGCAAAGGATTCCCCTGCCCCGTTTCCAGGGCCAAGCGGATGAAGGTTGGGAAGGGGAAGCATTGTATTCCGATCATTTTGGAAATATCATCACCAGCATTGGCCGGATCTCGTATGATTTCCGGGAACTGTCGCCGTGGATTCGCACCGGCGCCCGCGGTGGAAAAATCCATCCTCGGGCGCACGTGGAACTCGACGACGGAAGCAGCATCCCGACCGGAAAAACATATGCCGATGCGGGCAGCGGACCGGGCCGGATCGCAATCGTCGGAAGCAGCGGACTCCTGGAGATCGCTTCCCGGCAATCCCCCGCAGGAACAGACTCCACCCTGAAGCCCGGAGCCGGGATCCGATTGGTTTCCCCATCGTGAGGCATCCATGGAACAGTTGATCATCGAAGGCCAGATTCCCCTGCGTGGCGAAGTGACGCCGTCGGGAAATAAAAACGCCGCGCTACCCATGCTCGCCGCCTGTGTGCTGACCGGCGAGACCGTGATCCTCCACAACGTACCGGACATCAGCGACGTGCATTCCATGATGGATCTGCTCCGCCAGTTGGGCATCTCGCTCTCCGCCGTCGCCCCGCACTCGTGGAAAATCCGTGCCGCCGATGTGCATCCCGCCGACCTCGATCCGGAATCCTGCCGGCGGATGCGCGCCTCGATCCTGCTCGCCGGGCCGATGCTCGCCCGCAAAGGAAAAATCCGTCTTCCCACCCCGGGCGGGGATTTTATCGGGCGGCGCCGCGTGGATACCCACATCCTGGCATTACGGGCGCTCGGAGCGGAAGTCTCCTACCGACGCATGTTCGACATGAAGGCCGACCGCCTTACCGGTACGGATATCCTGCTCGACGAGTCCAGCGTAACAGCGACGGAGAATGCCGTCATGGCCTCCGTACTTGCCAAGGGGAATACGATCATCCGCAACGCCGCCTCCGAACCGCACGTCCAGGACTTATGCACATTTCTGAATTCACTGGGTGCGAAGATCCTTCATATTGGTTCCAACGTGCTGAAAATCGAAGGCGTAAAAGGTCTCCACGGAGGCGAATACACGCTTGGAGCGGATTACTTGGAGGTTGCCAGCTTCATCGGCGCTGCGGCGGTCACAGGGGGGAAGATCCGCATCCGCAACGCCCAACCGGAACACCTGGCCATGAGCCGGCTCGTCTTCCACAGGCTCGGCGTGGATTGGGAAGTGGATGGCGGGGATATTCTGGTTTCCGCCAATCAGAAGATGACCATCGAACAGGATTTGGGCGGAGCGATTCCGGAAATTAAAACCAACGTCTGGCCGGCCTTTCCGACGGATCTGACCAGCATCGCCATCACCGTGGCCACCCAGGCCCAAGGAACGGTTCTCTTTCACGACTGGATGTTCCCCGGCCGGATGTACTTCACCGATAAGCTCGTCAGCATGGGCGCGCGGATCATCCTATGCGATCCGCACCGGGCGATCGTACAGGGCAGGAGCGAGCTGGCCGGGGAGCAGTTGGAAAGCCCCGACATCCGCGCCGGTATGTCGCTGATCCTGGCCGCTCTGGCAGCCAAGGGCACTTCGAAAATCCGCAACATTTCCCAGATCGATCGCGGATACGAACGCATTCACGAGAAATTGCAATCCCTGGGCGCCGCCATCCAGCGCGTTGCGGTGTAGAAACTTTCGCCGCGACAGGAGTCTCGTGCGGGTTTTAAACCGATGGAAACGAACAGGCAAGTCAAACCCGGAATTCGCGTCGTCCCATTTCTGTTGGTGATCGCTGCTTGCCTGATCGCCGGCATTCTGTTGGGAACGATCACCGGTGGCAATTTATCCTCTCCGGCGCCGACGAAAAATCCTCCACTGACATTGGTCTTCCTCGGATACGATTCGATCCAGGCCTCCACCGCTCTGGATTCCGTTTGGGTTCTCACGTTGGACGGGAATGGGAATGCGGATTTCAACGGGATTTCTCCGGCGCTTGTGATTACGACTACCCAGGGTCAGCCCGCCGTGTTGCGGGATTTCCTTGCCGACCCGCTGGATGCTCCCTCGCGAATGTATCAGCTTTCCCTCATTACCCAACCTTCGACGAGTGTCGCTTTCGACCGCCAGGCTTTTTCGACGCTGGTCAACCGTTTGGGCGGAGTGCCGATCGACGGAAAATATTTACGCGGCCAGGATTTATCGAATCTGCTTTCCGAGAATGCGGCGGATCCGCTCGCCGTCCTGCGTACGCAATTGCGTGTCGTTAAATCGCTTTTCGCCTCCGGTCCCTGCTTAAGCGAATCGGCCCTGTCGGGTTTGGAGCCGGAACACATGCTATCCAGCCTTCCTCCGGATCTGCTCGTCGCGGAATGTAAGAAGCGCGGCCCGTATCTTCAGGGTACGGTGCAATTTCACATTCTGGATGACGTGATCCCGTGGAGTCTGCCCGACGGCAGCATCGGCCTTCTGCCGAATAGCTGATCAAAGAAAAAGAAAACTCTGAAAATCATCGTTCGTCCGGAGTTAATCCCGCGCTTCGCTCGGGACAGGCGCTCCGAACTTACAACAGCGCCCGGCTACCTGTCCTCAATCCGGTGATTTTCCGGATTGGGGAAAAGCCGGGCTTTAAAGCCGGATTTATTTAATCCTCGCGAAGCGGCAACCGGTGCTGTTAATTGTCGGGGGATTTATTCCCCCGACGAGCGGACTTTTTCAGAGGTTTCACTAATAATTTCAAGCTTCTAAAATAATACTGGCAAATATATTATTTTCTTTTGGTAGAAGGTCGCGACTCCACATCCCTTTCAGGCCTTGGAATGACATTTAT
>JBEKDW010000024.1:0-15659 GCA_050014155.1 Anaerolineales bacterium | reverse complement strand
GCGCGGGGCGCAGGTGGCCGCCTACGCGCTCGATCCGGACCTGGCGATCGTGCTCGACGCCACGCCCGCCGCCGACATGCCGATGTGGGACGGAAGCGAGAACACGGCCTTCAACACAAAGCTCGGCGGCGGACCCGCCATATATATCACCGACCGCGCCACGGTTTCCGATCCGCGCCTCGTCCGGATTTTGGACGCAGCCGCGGAAACCAAAGGCATCCCCCGCCAATTCCGCCAGCCGGGCAGCGGTGGAACCGACGCCGGAGCAATTCACCGGGCGCGCAAAGGAATCCCAAGCGTCTCGATCTCGGTGCCGATCCGCAGCCCGCATGCGCCCGTATCCACCGCGCGTCTGGAGGATTGGCGCGCGCTGGTAGCGCTCGTGCGGGCGGCTCTGGATCATCTGGCCAAACAAGGGCTTCGGGAAGGATAACCCGTCGCTTTCACGTATTTTTTCCCAAGGAAGAATCTGAAATGAAACGATTTGCCTGCTGTATGATTCTGATCCTAGCCGCCTGCGCGCCGCGCTCCACACCCCTCCCCGCGACGGAGACCGCCCTTCTTCCGACCTATTCGCCCTCGGCCGCGCTCACCGCTTCGGACACCGCCGCACCATTCCCCACCGATACCTCCACTCCATTGCCGCCTCCTACAGCTACTTCCACCCAGCGGCCGGCCATCCATTCCGGAAATGCCGGCCGTCTGACCCGGATCAATCAGCTCCAGCACGCGGACGTGCGCTCGCTGACCTTCTCCCCCGAAGGGACCTGGCTTCTGATCACATCCGGCAACGCCTCCCGTGGAAATTACCTGGTCACCCTGTGGTGGCCGGATCAAAACCAGAAATATGACCTCGCCTCGGCGGCTGCGACCGTTTGGGAGGCGGCTTTCTCCCCCGATGGACAGTGGGTTGCGTATGTATTCGATAATCCCACGAACACCATGCGCGGTTACGTCGTCAAAGTCTCATCTAAAACGCAGGTCACAAGCCTGCTTGGAGACGGCACCGCATATTCCGTCGCCTTTTCTCCTAATGGAACGCGCCTGGCGCTCGGCGGGATCGATGCCTCCCAGAACGGCATCCTCTGGGTGTACGACACGTCCACCTGGGAAATGGTCAATTCGTTTTCGGTCAAAGGTCAAAACGTACTCGCCCTGGTTTTCTCCCCCGATGGATCGATCCTGTACAGCAGCGGCACCGACGGATCGATTCGTACATGGAGCATGAGCGATGGGAAGCTGCTGGCTCACTATTCCTATAAACCGCAGGCCGACAGCCTCGCCCTTTCCCCGGACGGGGAACTACTGGCCTCGGTTTACTGCTCCCAGAGCGACCCCAACGGCTGCACCACAGGCGGCGTGGCGATATGGCGCGCGGCCGACGGGAAGATGCTGACGTCGATCGACGACGTCGCAAATGCGGTGGCCTTTTCTCCCGACGGCGGCCTGCTGGCGACGGGCGGCGGCACCCACGACTCGTTCCTGCGATTCCGGTACACTGCCACGTGGAATGCCGTCGGGGAGTCTCCCGCTATGGTCGAACAATTGGCGTTCTCCCCCGATGGCCGATTGCTGGCCACCGCCGACTACGAAACCGTGACAATCTGGTCGATCCAGTAGTTAAAATTGTTGGCCGGAGGGTTCCGTCCGGCCACATCGTGGAGGGCAAACGTGAAGCCGTTAATTCGCAAACTGGTGGAGGCCTACGGGCCCTCGGGACGCGAAGCCGAACTGCGGCAGATCGTGCGGGCTGAAATCAAAGGCCAGTGCGATTACATCACCGAAGACCGCCTGGGCAACCTGATCGGTGTGATGAAAGCCAAGGCCAAAACCGGCCGACGGATTCTGCTGGCGGCGCACATGGATGAGATCGGCCTGATCGTTTCGCATGTCGATCGGGAGGGATTCGCGCGCGTCGCCCCCGTCGGGGGCGTATATCCGCTCTACTGCGCCGGCAGCCGGGTACGCTTCGCTTCGGGCAAGACCGGTGTGATCGGGTGGGAGCCGCGCGATGATGATAAGAACATTCCTTCGCTAGATCGGATGTACGTCGACCTGGGAGCCCCAAATAGGGAATCGTGCCCGGTGCGAGTCGGCGACGTGGCGGTGTTCGACCGCCCGATGGCGGAGGCCGGCGCGCGGCTGGTGGCCAAATCCATGGACGACCGGATCGGCGTGGCGATCCTGATTGAGACGATGCGCCGCCTGAAACGCACGCCGCATGAAGTGCAATTCGCTTTCACCGTCCAGGAGGAAATTGGCCTGCGCGGCGCGCAAACCACCGCCTTCGGGTTGGATCCGGATATCGGGGTATCGGTCGACGTCACCCTCACCGGCGACACGCCGCGCTGCCCTCCGATGGCGGTCGCCCTGGGCAAGGGCCCCGCGGTGAAGGTGCGCGACGGCGGCATGATTTCCGATCCGCGCGTGGTCGAATGGATGACCACTGCGGCCACGGCGAGCCGAATCCCCTATCAATTGGAAGTCCTCGAGCATGGAACAACCGACGCCACGGCAATCCAAATTTCTCGCTGCGGAGTTCCGGCCGGATGCATGTCTATCCCATGCCGGTACGTCCATTCGCCTTCTGAGATGATCGACATGGTGGATGTGGAGAACGCGGTCAAGCTTTTGCTGGCGATGCTGCAGGGGCCGGTGGAATTCTAAGCGCAAAGCCCCCAAGGGTCTTGAAGACCCTTGGGGGCTTTAAATTATTTTCAATTTGCACTCGTTCACAAACCATACTGGGATTGCAGGGTATTTTCAATTAATCTTTCGGAGTGTATCGGCTCTCCGCCATGTGGTGTTTTTTCCGACCGGCCGGGAGTTTTAGGTGTTTATTCGGCTTTCCAGCATCGCCCGATCCACATATTTTTCATCCAACCTCTTTACAGGTTCTCAATAAATCTCGGTTAAATCAGCCGCATGTTAGAATTGTTCCGGCCGAAACAAGAATGGATGGAGATTCGATGATGAAATACTACAAACTTGCTTTATTTCTCGTTATCCTGGCGCTTATGCTCAGCGCTTGCAGTTCCGGCGCAACCACTCCGGCAGGCGGCGCGGCGGCATCGTATACTGCCGCGGCGCAAACCGTCTTTGCCGCCCAGATTGCGGCGGTCATTTCCACACCCACTTCGATGCCCACTTTTACCCCTCTGCCGCAGATAAGCCCAACCGCTACGCCGACCATTATTCCGTCCCGCAGCGTGACGCGTCCGGTGGTTACGGAGGCATCCACCTGTGACAATTCGGCTTACGTCAGCGACGTAACCATTCCGGATGGAACGGTCATCGCTCCGGGAGGATCGTTTACCAAGACGTGGAGCATCCGGAACACCGGAACTTGTGACTGGTCGACGGCTTATGCCCTCGCGTTTCTCAGCGGCAGTGCGATGGACGGTTCCACGACAAGATTATCCGCTTCCGTGAGTGCCGGCGACGCGGTGAATATCTCCGTGGGAATGTATGCACCCATGACGGCCGGAACGTACACCGGCTATTGGAGAATGCAGAACGCCGTGGGGACGTTCTTCGGGGAAGCGGTTTTTGTGAAAATAGTCGTTTCCAGCGGCACCGTTACCATCACCGCGACTCCGACAAAGACGGGAACAGCGTCCACCCAAACCAGCACGCCGACGCCGTCCCCCGTCAATACACCCACTTCAACCGAGACGCCCACCGACACGACCATTCCGGATACTCTGACAGCGACACCTACGACTTAGTCGGTGCCTGTAATTTTTTCTTTCCAGTGAAAAGATCGGCGCCGTGTTATCGGGTCGGGTGCGGGTCGATCCCACGCCGCTGCGTCCATTCCTCCTGGAGATGATCGACCTGGCCGACGTAGACAACGCAGCCAGGCTTCGGCTGGCAATGGTGCAGGAGCCGGTGGGTATTTAAAAAATCAGGACGGCCCTCATCTCCTTTGCAGCCCGCGAACGGACTGTGCCTCTGTGGGGGCGGCCCGGGTCATGGATTATCCGTTTACACCGCAAATTGCAGGCACAGGATGACATTCACATGGTTTGTGTACCCTTTTCACAGGTTTTCCATATGCTTTTCGTACCATAGCCAAACAGTAGAATGGATTCGACTGAAAACAAAACTGGAGGATATTCAATGGTTAAACATTCCAAGCGTTTTCTTTTCATCCTGATGTTGACGATTTTTCCAAGCGCTTGTAGCACCGCCAAGACCACTCCCACAATCGATCCGGCAACGACCTTCACTGCCGCGGCGATGACTAAATCCGCCGGGGATGCGGCGGCCGCTTCCACCGAATTTTTCCTATCCACATTAAGCGCGGTACCGCAAGCCAGCGCGACGCCAACCCCAACCGGCATTCCGGTCCCCAGCGCGACGACCCGCCCGGTCGTCGTGAATAATCCCGTGTGCGATAATTCGGCATTCGTCAGCGATGTGACCATCCCCGATAAAACCGTCATCGACGCGGGAGATTCGTTCACCAAGACGTGGAAGTTCCGAAACACCGGTACCTGCGGTTGGACTACGTCGTACGCGATCGCGTCGGCCTACGGTGATGCGATGAGCGGAACCGAAACCAAATTGCCGGACGCCGTCGAGGCGGGCGACGAGGTGGACGTTTCCGTGGATATGGTCGCCCCCACGGCGAACGGCACGTATACCGGCTACTGGAAATTGAAGAATGCGGACGGATTATTTTTCGGAGAAGTGGTGTATGTGCAGATAGTCGTTTCCAATGGCGAGGACACCCTCACGGCGACTCTCACCCCGACGAGTGAATAGACTCATCCGTGCGCTGCGGACGCTCCCGAATAACCGTTTGTTCCACAGCCGGACTCGATAGCTTCTGTTTACCTTCCCGCGACGAAATTCGCGCCTTAACCTCGGCTTGGCGCGAGAAGCATAAAGATTCCTAACAGGAAACTGAAAAACAAGGTAGATGGCCTTGCGAGTTTATCCTCGCGCCCGCCCTCGCCGAGCGGGGGAAGTGGGAGTAACCGCCTGCCCTCGTGTTCTTCGGGGGAATGGAGCGAAGTCCCGGCCTCGCCCCGGTCAGGCGGGCGAAACAATGATAAATCGCGACTTTGCCAGTACCCTCTTGAGAGCTATCCCCAGCGAATATCCAGCACGCCCTCGCCCGCAAACCGCACCGGGAACTTCCAAATATTTTTTTGAATGTGTACGGGGTGGATTTGCGTTCCATCGATTGCGGCCTTCTTTGGCGATCCGGGAAGCGCGAGCCAGAGATTTCCCTCCGCCTCGCGTTTCAGGCGCAGATGCGCCTGCAACTCATTCCGCGTCACTTTCCATTGTGCCACCTCCGCGCCCTGGCTGAAGTGCAGGTCCGATCCGATGTATTGCGCTTTGTCTTCGAGCGGGCGCACCTCAAGCAGGATCGAACCGTGCGCGGGAATTTCCGGCGGGTCCAAAATTCCTGCGCGGCTTTCCATCAGCTGCCCGTCCCAGAAGGAGAGCGCGATCGCCTCATTGGAAATGTGGATCCATTCGTGCAAACGGATCGCATCGCTTGCCGGACGATCCAACCAGTTGAACAGGCCGATCACCCACCATTTCCCCTGCGGCCCGCGTGCGGGCAGGATCGCCATTCGCGGTGGTGATTCGCCTCGCCAAGCGGAGATATTGGCGGCGCGATAGAGCGGCGGAAAGAGGGATTACGCGAGGCGCAGGGATTCCAATGAGAGTGCGGATAAATCATCCGAGAGCAGGACCATCCCGCCCGAAAGCGCGATGGCCGTGGCCAGCGTCCGCCGCTCATCGGCGGTAAGGTGTGTCTCCGTATCGCGCGCCAGCAGGCAATCCGGATCGTTCCACCACCACCGCCGGTGGAGCGGCGCTCGGGTGAGCATGTTGCGCACCGCGTTCGCGGCAGCCGGGACGGTCGGATCGCCGCGCGCCGCCCACATCTGGTGGAACACATGCGGCTTCCAGACCGGATCGACGTCCGGTCCGATGCGCATCCCGTCGAAGATTCCGATCCCCGAACCGAGCGGGCAACCGCATCCAAGCAGATAGGTTTTCTCGCCCGCCTCCTGGCGGATAATCTCCAGCGCTTTTCGAAGCGCCTGGGCGCGGGTGACGGTCGGATCGAAAAACCGCACGTGTCTCGCCGCGGGCAGATACAGGTAGTCCAATTTCAAAAACGGGAAATTCCATTCCTTTACCGCCGTCCGGATCAACCGCCGGAGATATTCCGTCACCTCCGGCCGGGTGACGTCGAGCGTGAGCGTATCGCGCAGCCAGGTGATTTTTACGTTCGACATTACCCCCTGCACGCCTCCGGCCAGCCACTGCGGGTGTTCGCGCTGCATGCGCGACCCCGGACGGACGATGAACGGCGAGAGCCACATGCCCGGCGTAAAACCAACCGCGCGGATCCGGTCGGAAATTTCCCGCATTGACGACGGGAATTTCGGACTGCGGTCGAACCAATCGCCGACGTCGGCCGCGTACCCGTCGTCGAGCTGGATCATTCGCAGCGGCAGGCGCGCGCGGAACGCTCGTGCGGCGTCGGTATTCTTCTCCAAGTCCTCCTGGCTGATTGCCGTATGGTAGTAATACCAGGATCATCATCCTTCGGGAGCGGCATGAGCGGCCCGGGCACCGTTTACCTGCGCGGCGGCATCGAAATAATCCTCCACCGGCGCTTTTCTACCGAGCGCGAGGTAGGCCCAATCGGTTGCGAGGGATGCTCCACCGTCAAGCCGTACACCGTCGCAATCGGCGCGCATGCGCAGTGAGACCACATCGTCCTGCAACCAGGTCTCCACCGCGCCGAATTGCTCATTCTGGGATAGAAAACCGGCCACCAGGCAATCACCGACCAAGCGCCGGCCGATCGAGGTGAACATGTCCGATACGAAATGCCCCGGCCGTCCCGTGGAACGCAGGCTGGTGCCTTCGTGCATCGGCATGTCGAACGGCCCCAACATCGGTCCCGGCTGGCGGTCGGCGCTCCTCAGCCCTCCAGCAAAACTCCACGATTGCCAGCCATTGACGAACATCGCGCGGTCGGCGGGCGGGATCGGAAGCTCCACGCCGCCCTCCGCGCCAAACCGGCGCCCCGTCTGGCACATATCGATGGAATCAATTTGCAATGGAGAGGGATTCAGATTCTTGAGGACGATTCTCCAGAGTAAAAATGGTTTCTCGAGCGACACGCGCCATTCGGCATTGACGGCCAGCCCATAACCCATGTCCACTGCAACCGTCAGAACCCGGAAGCAGCCGAGCGTCCGATCTTTCTTTAGGGGCGCCGCTTGTCCGCCTTTGAAATCCTGAAACGTACACCGAGCTCGTTTTCTCCCTGCGCGAAACGCGATTCCAATTCGTGCGTTTCGCAATGTCGGCAAATTCTCTCCCGCCGGCAAAACGCTCCATGCGCCGGAGCGCGGGTCGATTTGCATTAAAAGGAACGAGCTTGCGACGGTGATCATCCCTTACGATTGTATCCGGAATTTTACGTTACCGATTCCTCGGCCTTCTTCGAAGGCCTCGGAATGACATATGCAGTTTGTCATTCCGAGGAGCCCTGCAAGGGCGACGAGGAATCGGTTGCGCATGGAAAAGTAAATCACTCCTCCAATTCACCGCGAATATCCACAACCGCGATGATCGGCTCCCTCCCCAAGTCGTAGAAACATGCGCTGGAGTACAAATATTCACTCCGTTGGTCGGCCAATTTCCACTCGGCGGAGACAGGCTTCTGGTGGATATATTCAAGCAGGAAGCGGAGTTTTCCGCGGTCGAGCACTTCCTGGATGCGCAAATCCCCCCAGACTGGAGAGCCGGGTTTACATTCGCCGGATTTGGTGTGCAGATAATGCATCAGCGGCCCGCGTCCGCGCCTTCGCAGCGTCGCCGCCATGCGCGCGGCGGTAAAGTCGGCGAACCCCTCCACCAGGCGGCGGACCTCCCCGCGCAACGGGCGGCACAGCAGGCACAGGTGCGAAGGAAGCAAGGCGTAGGCGTAGAGCGCGATCTTCCCGGTACGGCTCAGATAGTCGAGCGAATCGAATACCGTCCGCGCGCAAGCCTCGTTGGTAAACAGGTGCTTCCACCCGCCGACGGCGGCGGTGACGAAATAGACCGGTTCAGCCAGATTCCTCTCAGATGGATTCATTTTCTACCCCTTCAAAGATGGTTTGTCTCCGCAGGATGCGCGTCCAACGCGCTCCCCCGCGTTCCACTGCAATCTCATACACCAGCGCGCCCGCGCGCGCAAACGCGAGGGCTGCCATGCCATGGGCCAGTACAGCGAAAAGCGGCGGGGTCTCGCGGGTGTAGTAGGTCCAACACTCGCGCGTGGTCCCCCAGAATTCGAGAAAATATCCCAATCCCGCGCCAGCTATAAAGATCAGCAGCGCCGTGCGCTTCCGGCCGGGCGAGAGAATGATCAACGCGCACAGCAGCAACGCCGCCACGGTGAACGGTTTGTTCAACGTCAGCCGCGTGAAATATATCATCAACAAATAAAACCCGCCCAACACCGGCCAAAACAACCGATCCCACCAGACGTCCGGAACCCGCCGAACGAGCATGTTCAACAGGCGAGTGATCCGGTCGATAGCCAGGGTGGCGATCGGCCAAGCCGGAACGATCCACAGCGGATGCCGTTCGCTGGTGTAATAAGTCCACAGCAGCGTCTGGGTTCCCCAGGCTTCGATCGTCAGGCCGCCCACCGTTGCCACCAGGACGATCCAGGCATCGATGCGTATGTCCGCCCCCATCATGATCAGGATCGACATGGCCAGGAAGATGCCGATGAGCAGCCAATCGATCTGGGCCCAGAGCGGATAGGCGGGATTGACCTGCTCGAGGTAATCCTTCGCGAGCGGCCACCAGACGGCGATGATCAGTCCGATCACCGCCAAGAAGGCGCTGAGCATGAAATAGGACGTCCGCGTCCAGCGCAGGGTTTCCGGAAGGTGCGAGCGGGAAGGAATCATTCGGATGATTTTATCTCTTTCCGAATTATATCCGAGCGGGAGAGCCCTGCAACGGCTTTGTGTCCCGGCGCGGACATTCATGTCCGCGCGAACCCTGTAGGGGAGAAAAAAAATCGGGACGACCTTTCGGTGCGTCCCGATAAAATCAAATCCGTTCTGACCAATTCATCTATCCCTAACAACCGTTCGACGTCGGATAACCCTTACAATACGTTTGTGTGGCGGGATTCTGCGTTTGCGTTTGCGTATAGGTCGGAAGCGGAGTGAGAGACGGTGTTGCAGTGGGAGTCCTGGTGTTCGCCGGAGTCCCTGCCGTCGCGCTGAGTGTGGGGGTGGTGGTACCGCTCTTGATGACAATCAGCACCCAGAAGGATTGATCTCCCGCGTCTCCGATTCCGAACCGGCCGCCCGACGGTGTGCGCAGCATCCAGTAACCGGTATAGGTGCCGGGATCGGTCGGAGCTTTGAGCGTGAGGCTGATATCAATCTGATCCCCGACTGCAACGATCTGCCCAAGACTCTGCGAAGAGGGCCCGCCCATTTGCGTTCCGGAGAAAAAGCCAATACTGGTATCGGCGGCCCAGTCGCAAGTGCCGGTATTTTTCAGACGCCAAGTTTTAACGAACGTTTCTCCCGGGTTCAGTGCGGTATAGTCCGGAATAGTAATGTCCTTGACGAAAAACGCCCGATAACAAGGAGTCGCCAACTGCGAAGAGGTCGGGGTGACCGATGGCAGTATCGTCACGGCGGAAGTCGCCGTTGCAGCGGAAGTGGGCGTACTGGTCGGAATGACCGGAACCGCCGTATTGGACATTGTCGGAGACGGGTTGTTCAGATTGTGCGCGCTTTCCGTCAGGACCGCATATAGGGTCATGGCACGCGCCGTGGCTGGATTTGGACCCGACGGAGTGACCTGTCCGCAACCTGAGGCCAGTGTCAACAGGATAAGAGCCACCCCCGCTATTAGGATATTTTTTGTCATATTTTCACCTTTCCCGGTATATTGTATTTCAACTTGCCGCTTGTTTTCAACCCTACTTCCACTTCTATGTCTACCGTGCAAGTTTCGTTCCCGGCCAGGTCCTCAGCGCAAACTGTCACCTTGTGGGTGCCTGGCGTCAGATCATCCCAACGGACAGAAAATGGCCCGTTTTCCAGCCGCGTACGGCGCGTTCCGTCCAAAAGAAATTCCACCGCCCCCACTCCCAGGTTATCGGACACATCCACCTGAAGAATCAATGCCTCCCCTGCCATGATCGAAAGCTGCTTCGCGGCGTTGGGTTGGATCCATCGGATGATCGGCGGAGTGTTGTCCAGCGTGACCGGGATGGCGACGCTTAGAATTTTTCCGTTCGGGTAAGCCGCCATCAACTGGATCGACCACACGCCTTCCAAATCCGATGTATCCCATTGCGCCAAGTCCCCTTCGGAAACCGGGCCGGCTCCCGACCCGATAGTGAACCATTCCGCCGGGTAAAGCCCCGACCCGGCCTGAATCACGTAACGGCTCATACCGGAGACGGCCGCCGTGCCGCGCAGAGTAACCTTGCCGCGGATAATCTCCAAAGGGGTCGGGTTGGAAAGATGCAAATCGTCATAATATGGAAACGAATCCGGCAGCGAGTCGTAAGTTTCCGGCGGGAGAGGGAATCCAGATTGTTCCGCCCAAGTACGCGCGTCAGCGGTCAATATGAAATACACCTGCTCGTCCACCAGACCAATCGGCGTCCACAACGTCGCCAGTCGTCCGGTCTCGCGATTGACCGCCACCGGCTGATAGTACGTATCGATCTGCGACGGTTCAGTTCCCGCCAGGAAAATTTCCGAAGCCGTGTCCGGGCAATAGCGGCTGGGGAGCAGGCCCGAAGGAAGACAAACATCCTCGCGTACGATCCCGGGCGGCTGCGGCCATTGCTGTTCCGGCAGCGAACGCAGGATCCATCCGGCGGCTGCCTGGGCAAGCATCCAGGAAGATTGCGGTTGCGACGGGTTGCCCATTCCGCGCACGCCGACCACGAATTTCGGCGTGAAGGCAAATGCCCAAGAACCTTCCCCCGCCGGATCCTCGGCAAGCATCGCCCCCACAGAACTGCGCGATCCGGCAAGCGCCGGAGAGGAGATGTCCGTCCGCCCGGATTCGTCGGAGAGGATATCCTGGATCAGGTACGCCAAGTCCGATCCGATGATCCGGCGAGTCTGCCGCTGTGTGTATTCCTCGATCGCCGCACCGTCACCGTTTTCCACACGGAGGATCACGGGGGGGTTCGCACCGTAAGGATCGTCCATTTCCATGCCGCTGCCGGCCAGCAGTGCGTACGCCTTGGTCAGGGAAAGGAGGTCGGCGGATTGTCCGAGGCCCTGCGCCAGGCTGAAGCCCGCCTCGCCGTTTGGAACGAGGTTGAGCAGCGAGAGGGTCCGGGCGATCTGGTCGCCCCCGACGGCGGAGGCCATTCCATCCGTCGCCGCCAATCTCCGTTCTTGAAGCGCAGTCCGCGCGCTGATCGGTCCGAGATGCATCCCGTCCGGGTTGTCCATGGTCTCCGCGCCGGGAATATCCAGCAGCATCGAAGACGGGGCAAACCCGCGGGTGAAAGCCGAGAGATACACAAAGGGCAGGATCGCCGTACCCGCATTACCGCGGGCGGCATCCTCTCCGCCGCGCGCCGAATCAAAGTAGGCCAACACCTCGCCGCTCTCCGGGTCGATCACCGCCAGCGCCAGATCCTGTGGAATGTCGAGGCCCGTCGCCGGTCCCAGGAGCCCAGCCAGGTCGCACGGTTCTCCTGTGAGTGTCGGAACGGATGCGGCGGGCTCCACCGGGTGCGAAATCAGGTTTTGCGCCGCGCACAACACCTGCATATCGAAATCCAAATCCAACGAGGTGTACACGCGAAGTCCGGAACGAGGCAGTTCCTCCGGCGGGTATCGGTCCCCCAGGCGCGAAACCGCAATCGACAGGAAGGAATCCAGGAAGGGGAGATTTCCTCCGAATACAGAGGCGCCCGTTTCGTCTGCGGCGGGTGGCATCGGTTCGGCGGATGCTTCCTGCCACGTTTCTTTTTGGATGTAACCGAAATTCATCATCCGGTTCAAAATCTCATCGCGCGCGGCTTTCCACACGGGGGGAGATTGTGCCCGAGTCGGATTGGCGGTGAGCGCTTCCAGCGCGGCGCACTCGCCCGCCGAAAGCGTTCCGGCGTGCGATTGGAAAATGGTCAGCGCGGCATCGTCCACGCCGACCGTGGCGTTTCCATACAGGCGGACGTTGATCAGCCATTCCGCCATCTGTCGCCGGTTGTATCGCGCGGCAAGCGCGGTGGATAGACGCGCCCGGTTCCATGCCGACGGCTCCACGCCCTCGATCGCAAACAGCTCAGCGGCGGATTCGCCCGCCAGGTCGTTCCGACCCAGCAGCGCGTCTCCCATTGCTTGGAGCAGATTGTCAGAATCTCCGGGATGCCAGTCCGCCTGGTGAATATCATGGGCAGCCAGAAATGCCGATAACACGCAATCCGCACCCGGTGCATCGTCGGGGGAATACCATTGGCTTTGCCCCGCCTGCTTCGAACCCGCCTCGGTGAGCAACCGGCCGGTCCGGTCGTAAAACCGGGCCGGTTCGGGACGGCTTCCGAGGGTCAGTTTCGGCGCAGGGAGCGGAAGCGGAGCGAGTAGAAAAACCGCCGCTGCCGCAAAAATGGCACCCGCCGCGAGAAGCAGAATCCATCCCAGGAGACGGGATTTTCCCAGGCGGGCCAGGGAACGCAGCCGGCGCCGGCGCACACTCCGCATCATCCGCATTTCATCCGACATGCAAAGGATTATACTGTAGCCCCGCTGCCGCTATTCGATATCGACAGAGGCAATTCCGTCGGTAATTTCGGGTGCCGGATGCTTAAGTAGTTGCCCGAAATTCCAGTTGGAGTATTTTTTTGGATTCGCTTATCGCGAAAGTGGGGTAATCGTCTTTGGAATAGGTACCGCTATGCAGCCCCTCACCGCCGGACTCTCGCAGGATTTTTCGATCATCGTCACGCCCGACCGGACCGCCAAGCATCTGGAGACCGGGTCCGCCTCAGTCCTCTCCACCCCGTCGATGGTGTGGCTGGTGGAACACGACGCGCAGATGTTGGCTCAGGAGCATCTTCCCGAGGGTCAGACAACGGTTGGTGCGGAGATTTTCATCCGGCACCTGGCGCCCACGCCGCTGGGGATGAAAGTGACCGCCCGGGTGCGGATCGAGGAGATCGAAGGACGGCGGATTGTGTTCTCGGCGGAAGTATTCGATGAAAAAGAAAAAGTGGGCGAAGGCCGGCATGTACGCGTGATCGTCGACCAGGCCCGGTTTATGGAAAAGGTGAAAGGGAAGACCTAAACCCCTTACCCCTTTTCCCTTTTTCCCCTTCCTATAATGGGAAGGGGAAAAGGGGTCGGGGATAGGGGGTTAGGTCAGCGGAGTTATGTTTTACTATCTCTGGACCGAAGGTTGTCAGATGAACGTGGGGGATTCCCGGCGCCTCGCCGGAACACTCGAGGCGCTGGGGTACCAGTCCGCCGCGCGCCCGGAAGACGCGGACGTGATCGTACTCAACACCTGCGTGGTGCGCCAGAGCGCGGAAGATAAGGCCTACGGCCGCCTCACCTCGCTCCGCCCGCTTAAGGAACAGAATCCCAACCTGGTGATCAACCTGATGGGCTGCCTGGTCGGTCTGCGCGAACCGAACGGCTTGCGCAAGCGTTTTCCGTATGTGGACGTCTTCTCCCCACCCTCCGATCCGCGCCCACTCATCGAATATCTTGTGTCTGAACGCGGCGCCCAGGCTTCGGAGGAGATGCTTTCCTTGCTGCAAAGCGTGTCCCCTTCCAGTCCGGCGCACGCCACACCGCGTTTCCCTCTCTTCCCACTGCGCAGTGAAAACGGGTTACAGGCGGCAGCTCTAGTTCCGATTGTACTGGGTTGCTCGCACGCCTGCACCTACTGCATCATTCCCTACCGGCGTGGAGGCGAACGATCGCTGCCGGAGGAGGATATCCTGGCGGAAGTGCGCGCATTGGTTCAATCCGGCGCGCGCGAGGTGACACTGCTGGGGCAGATCGTCGACCGCTACGGGAAGGATACGGGCAGGCCTGGCCTGCCCGCGCTGCTGCGAAAGGTGCATGCCGTCGATGGGTTGGAACGCATCCGCTTCCTCACCTCGCATCCGAATTGGATGAGCGACGAGTTGCTGGAAACAGCTGCGGCGCTCCCCAAAGTGTGCGAGCACATCGAAGTACCGGTTCAGGCTGGCGACGACGAAGTGCTGGCGCGGATGAAGCGCGGTTACACTGCGGAAGAATATCGCCAATTGATCGGCCGCATCCGGTCGTACCTTCCGCATGCGTCGATCGCCACTGACGTCATCGTCGGGTTCCCGGGCGAGACGGGAGCGCAATTCCAACAAACATCCGACTTGCTCGCCGAACTGCAGCTCGACACCGCCCATTTGGCGCGCTATTCCCCGCGGCCGGATACCTTTGCCACGCGCAATTATCCCGACGACGTGCCGCCGGAGGAAAAGATGCACCGCTTTCGGGCGCTCGAGGATTTGCAGGAACGGATCGCCGCCGAGAAGAATGCCGCGCTGCTCGGAGAAACCCTGGAAGTACTGGTTGAAGGAAAACACAAAGACCGTTGGTACGGTCGAACGCGCACCAACCGGCCGGTCTTCTTCGACGATGCATCCCGCAATTGGACGGCGCAACTCGCCCCGGTTGAAATCACCCGCACCTCGGCGTGGAGCTTGCAGGGGAACGTCAAGTAAAAATTTTCCGATTGGAAGAAAAACCCTTTTTCCACGGAGGGCACGGAGAACACGAAATATTTTCAACTCTCAATGTCTTTTCTGTGACAACGAAGGAATAATTCCAAGTAGAAATTTTTTATTTGGTTTTTTGTTTTATCCGTGTATTCCGTGTTCTTCTATCCGTGTAATCCGTGTACAGAGATCTATCCAACAACCTGTAAAAAAATCGCCGGAATAATATCCGGCGATTTTTTCGTTAAAAGAACCCCGCCATGCCGTGTGCTGCGGGATTTTGAACCTGCTTTCGCAGGTGGGAACCGGCCGTCGGGTCCAGCCTTGGCCGAAGCCTATCGCTTCGCCCTCGTGAGAACAAGCTCCCCTTTACAAAGTGTTGGCTCAAAATCGTGGTGCAACATCACGAACACGGTAGGGCGCGGTTCTTATACCACCATTGCCCGCAAGCCGCAATTACCCGGCATCTTTTCGAAGGGAAAATTCTCTTTGGATCAATCATCCGCCAGCCGGATGTGCAGCTCCTTCAATTGGCGCGGTTCGGCCGGAGAGGGCGCATCCGCCATGACGTCGATCGCCTGCTGGTTCTTCGGGAAGGCGATCACCTCGCGGATGTTGGGTTCGTCGGCCAGGACCATTACCAGCCGGTCGATGCCCGGCGCGATCCCTCCGTGCGGCGGAGCGCCGTATTCGAATGCCGCCAGCAGGTGCCCGAACCGCCCCTGGATGTCCGCCTCGCTTAATCCCAACCGCTCGAATACCTTATGTTGGATGTCGCGCCGGTGGATACGGATCGAACCCGACGCCAGTTCGAACCCGTTGCACACCAGATCGTAGGCGTCGGAGAGGACCGCGCCCGGATCGGAATCAATCTTGGGAAGGTCGGCCTCCTTGGGCATGGTAAACGGATGGT
>JBEKDW010000023.1:0-19040 GCA_050014155.1 Anaerolineales bacterium | reverse complement strand
CCGGTTGCCGATGTCCCCCGTCTCCTCGGTGGGAAACGGACCTTCCCCGACTCTCGTTTGGAACGCCTTGACTACGCCGATGATCCGTCCCAGCGACCGTGCTCCGACACCCAAGCCGGCCAAAGCTCCGGCTACACCGGTGCTCGAACTGGTGACGAACGGATACGTCCCCTGATCCAGGTCCAGTAGAGCACCCTGGGCGCCTTCCGCCAGAACCGTCTTTCCGTTTCGCAGGGCTTCATCCACCAGCCAGAGCGTATCGGCCACGTACGTCCCGAGGATTTGCGCGTATCGATAGAACTCAGCGGCAATCGCGTCTGCAGAGAGCGGCGGGCAGCCATAGAGCTTTTCCAGCATCTCGTTCCCGCGGAGGATGTGGGTTTTTATTTTATCGGCGCACTCCTCGGGTTGCGCCATCGCTTCCGCGCGGATTCCGCGCCGGTAACTTTTTTCCGCATACGCCGGGCCGATCCCGCAACCGGTGGTTCCGATACGCTTGGCGCGGGAGGCTTCCTCGGCCTTGTCCAGGGCGATGTGCATCGGGGTTAACAAATGTGCGGCGGGGGAAATTTTAATCCGCTCGGGATTGCACGCTACTCCCTGCGAACGGAGCTGCTCCATCTCCGCCAGCAGGCGCTGCGGATTGATCACCATGCCGCTCCCCAAAACGCATACGGGGCGGGGATGGACGATCCCGGACGGAATTAAATGCAGGCGGAAAATTTTTCCGTCGGCTGTTACCGTATGCCCGGCGTTGTCGCCGCCGGAATAGCGAGCCACAATGGCTGCTTCGGATGCGATGGCATCCAGAATGCGCCCTTTTCCTTCGTCGCCCCATTGTGCGCCAAGAATCACATGCATGGGCATAGATCACTCTCCTTCCGGACCGGGGCCGCCTTCGTTCAGGCGCTAAACGAGGGCGTCGTGCAACGCCCTCGCCTTCGGACCGGACCGATATTCCTCGGGTTCTCTTGGGTTAAGTATGCCATAAAAACACCTCCTCCGCATCCCCCATTTTCCTCCCGCTTCCCCCCTCAAACGGATTTTTGAAAAATGCGTATATATCCTAGGAAGCGAAACCCGCTCCTTTTCTCTCCTTTGCTCCGGGAGGTGCGATACAATACGCAATAGGATTTTCCGCCATTGGAATCCCATCTACCCGAACACGCCGCCCCCGTCAAAAAAGCCGCTCTTCGAATCGGAATTTCCCGCTTTGGGCGTTGGCTGATATTAATCGCGTTTTTTGCGGTTCTGCTGTTCGGACTGTGGGCGACTCCCCCGGGATTGCTTGGCAAAGTGGACGCAATCGGTTACGCCGTCTGCCACCGGATCGATCTGCGCTCCTTCCACCTCGGAAACCGGCAGCTTCCATTATGCGCGCGCTGCACGGGAACTTTTTTGGGCGTCATCATCGGGGTGGCAATTTTGATCGTTTCCGGACGCGGCCGCTCCATCGCCTGGCCTCGGCGGTCGTTGTTCGCAGTGCTGGCTTTAACCGCGGTTCCGTGGGGCTTCGACGGGGTAAATTCCTACCTTTACCTTTTTCCAGGGTTGCCTCACCTGTACACGCCGCAGAACTGGTTGCGCCTGACCACGGGAACTTTTCTGGGATTGGCCATGGCGGCGGTTTTTCTCCCGGCGGTAAATCAGAGCCTGTGGAAAACCGGTTCGCCGGTTCCGGTTCTGAAAAATTTTCGCGAGCTGGTGCTGTACTTTCTGGCGGCGCCGGTTTTGATCGTTCTGGTGCTCCTGGAAAATCCCATCATCCTTTACCCGCTCGCACTGCTGAGCACGATGGGCGTCCTATATTTGCTGACGGGAGTCTATACGTCGATCCTGTTGATGTTGTTCCGGAAGGAAAATTTTGCCGAGACGTTTCATGACGCCTGGCCTGTTCTCGTGGCCGGATTGACGATTGGCTTGCTCCAGATCATGGCGATCGATATCGTCCGTTTCTATTTCACCCACACCTGGGGCGGTTTCAATCTGGGCGGATGAAGCAACGGATAGCGGGGAAATACCAAGGCGCGTTCCTGCCCTGACGGCAGCCCCGCAGGAGGTGAGGAATGGATATTTTTTCAGCGTTCGGATTATCGGCCAGCGCAGGATTGAACGCCTACATCCCGCTGCTCGTCGTGGGATTGCTGGCCCGCTATACCGGTACGATTAAACTCAGCCCGCCCTGGGACACGCTTACCGACCCATGGGTGTTGCTGGTGCTCGCGGTTCTCCTGCTGGTCGAAATCATCGCCGATAAAATCCCCACCGTGAATCACGCCAACGACGTCGTGCAGTCGTTCATCCGCCCTGTGGCCGGGGCCATCGTGTTTGCCGCCAGCTCCCACATCATCACCAATATTAGCCCGGTGCTGGCCTTGATCTGCGGGTTGTTCGTCGCCGGGGCGATCCACGGCGCCAAGGCGCTCGCCATCCGCCCGGCCGTCACGGTCACAACGGCCGGCGCCGGCACACCGGTCGTGAGCACCGTGGAAGACGTTCTCGCCACCGTGCTTTCCGTCGTCGCCATTTTGGTGCCCGTGGCGCTGGGGGCGTTGATTTGCATCGCGGCCGCATGGATCATCTGGATGATATGGCGCAGGATCAACCGCGAAGCCAAAAAAGCCTGACCGTGCGGCGAGGGTACACCGCAATCAACGCCCGAACCGGATGAACAAACCAGCGCAGTCAGTCGACGGGACCGTTCCCTCACCCGGTTTTTATGTCAGTCCCGACAGCATTGATACGCTTTTCCGGATTTTCGGTTACAATGGGATTATCCGCTTTATAGTAATCATCGCACGAAGGAGGATATTTTATGGTACAGCAGGCGCCAGTTCCCGCCAAAAAATCCAATAGCACCCGCAATGTCATCATCGTCGTGGTGGTCGTTCTGGTAATTTGTTGCGCATGCCTTGTTATTGCTCTCGGTTGGGGTTGCGGTGATTTACTTACTGGCGCTTCAAGCAGTTGTCGTTTTATCTAAAACTAGAAATTCCCAAATAATCTCACTTTTTTATTTCCGGGCGGCCCTTTTTCGGCCGCCCTTTGCTTTTTATTCCACGAGCCAAGTCCCTTTGGCTGGAATCCAAACCAGTTGCTCCCCTTCGGGGAATGGTTCAGCGGATGAACACGCGATCTCCCAGGATGAATCGTCCACCAAGAGGATCCGATAGCCCTCCTTCCGCCGGATGGATTCCCTCACCACTCCCCGGATTCCCTTTTGAGCGCCCGTCGTTCGGCGGGTAAATGCACCCCCTCCGGGACGAAGAAGAATCCATCCCTCTGTTCCGATGGCTTCCGGAGATCCCATTTGCACTATCCGCCCGCCATGCAGAATCGCCACGCGCGCAGCCATCGCGAAAGCTTCTTCCTGATCGTGCGTAACGTACAGGGACGGGGTCCGCATCGATTTCAGCACGCGGCGGATTTCCTCGATCAATTCTTCTCGTAATGCGCGATCCAGCGCGCCGAGCGGCTCGTCGAGCATGAGCAATCCCGGCCTGGGAGCCAGCGCACGCGCCAGAGCCACTCGCTGCTGCTCCCCGCCGGAAAGTTCCGCCACGCGTCGATGCTCGTAGTGCGCGAGGTTAACCCGCGCGAGCGCCTCACGCACTTCGTGGTGGATGCGATCGCGGGGCAACTTCTTCATGCGCAGCCCAAAGGCGACATTTTCCCCCACGTCCAAATGCGGAAACAACGCGTAATCCTGGAACATCAACCCGAAACCGCGAAGGTGAGCCGGCATCCGCGTGATCGGTTCTCCGTTCCAGAACACCTCTCCACGATCGGGCGATTCCAATCCCGCGGCGATTCTGAGAAGGGTGCTTTTTCCGCTTCCCGAGGGGCCGAGCAGGCAAACCGTCTCTCCCTCGCCGATTTGCAGCGAGACGTTCTCTAGTAGGGGGTTCCCCTCGTACGATTTTCCAATGTCACGCAATTCCAGCATCCCGATCCTCCCCGTCTCCGATTCCAGCGTTCCTCATTCGCGCGTCCGCTCGATGGTGGTTACCGCGACGGCGCACAGCAGCATGAGCAGCGTCGCCATCGCCATTGCCTGGCCGTAGTTCAGCCCGCCGGGTTGCGAGAGGAACCGGTAAATCGCAACCGGCATCGTGGGAAAATCCGGCCGGACGATGATGGTGGTGGCGCCGAACTCGCCAAGCGAAACGGCGAAGGCAAACGCCGCAGCCGAAAAAACCGCCCGCGACGCGATCGGAAAATCCACCGCTTGCCAAACCCGGAAAGGCGAAGCCCCCAGCGTGGCGGCGGCTTCCCGCAACCGAGCGGGAATCCCGGCCAAGGCCGGTTTCAAACCGCGCACCACAAACGGCAGCGCGATCAGGCTGTGGGCAACCGGAAGCAAGAGCGGGGAGCGGATTAGGTCAAGCGGGGGGCGGGAAAGCGCCACCAGCATCCCCAGACCCAGCGTGACCGCCGAAGTTCCGAGCGGCAACAGCAGGAAAGGTTCGATCAGGCGGTCCAATCTTCCGGGCCGGGATAGCAGCATCGATGCCGGAATTCCCAATCCGAGCGCGATGATCGTGGTCGCCACCGCCACCAGCAGCGAATTGCGGGCGGACTCGATCGGCGTGGCGAAGAAGGCGGCCTCCCTGCGGTTGATGAACAGCTCGCGATAATAGTCCAGGGTAAATCCGGTCTGCACCGCGGTCCGTTCCCCGCGGGCGGCTTCCGTCCGCAGGAACGACGACGCCACCGGAGAAATCAGCGGCATGAAAAACAACGCCCCCAGCAGGCAGAGAACCGCGGCGAGCGATAATTTCTCCGCCGCGAAGACTGGCTTGCGAGCAGTTTGATATCCCACTTTCAGGGTTGCGGATTCGGCCCGCTGCGCGAGCCGCGCGGAAATGACAACCAAGGCCAGCGTGAAGGCAATCTGAACAATGGAAAGCAGCGAAGCCGCCGGTAGGTTAAATGCCTGCAAGGCCTGAATATAGATTTCCGTTTCCAGTGTGGAAAAGCCCGGACCGCCCAGGATCAGGATGACACCGAAGGATGTGAAATCGAACAGGAAAACGAGCGCCGCCGCCGCAAGCAGAGAGGGAACCAAAAGCGGAAGTGTGACCCGTCGGAAAGCCTGCCACCGGCTGGCGCCCAGCACCCGCGCGGCCGCCGGAAGATTCGGATCCAACCGTTCCCAGGCGCTGCCCACAATCCGCAGGACGATCGAAGTGTTATAGAAAACGTGGGCCAGCAGGATCGCTCCGAGCGAATGCAGGAACGGGATCGGTTGATGGATCAGGCCGGCGGCCTGCAGCGCCAGGTTAATCCAGCCGCTCGGCCCGAGCAGCGACTCAAAACCCGCCGCCACCACAACCGTCGGCAGGATGAACGGAACGATCAGAAACGCGCGCAACAACCGCTTGAGGGGGAATTCAAACCGGGCAAACACATATGCGCCCGGCAATCCCACGATCACCGTGAACAGGGTTGAAAGAGCCGCCTGATAAAAGGTAAAACCCGCCGCATTGAGAATCGTTCGCGCAGAAAAGGCTCCCAATCCCGCACGCAACGCCGCGCCGGCTCCCATGCGGAGGATGGACACCAGGGGAATATAAAAGAAGATCCCGACAAACGCGACGGGAAGAATCCACAGCAGCGCCCTTCCGCCGGAGAAGAATTCACGCGGTGCCGGACCGATTTCCATCCGGCCTACGGCAGCATCGTCTCTTTCCAACGGTTCATCCATTCATCGCGGTGAGCGGTAATCTCCTCCGGCGCCAGAGTTGCGGGCTGGGGGGGAATGGGAGCATATTTTATGAACGCGTCAGGGAGCGCGGCGCCGCTTTTCACCGGGAACATGCTCATCTGCAAGGGAATGTCTTCCTGAAAGGCGGAGTTCAGCATGAAATCGACGAACTTTTCGGCCAGTGCGCGGTTGTGCGTGCCGGCGAGAATGCCGACAAACTCGATCTGGTGAAAGCACATATCCGGCCCGTCGAGCGCGGCGATGGGCGGCTCGGAGCGCGGCGGATCGGCGTAGATCATCTCATAAGCCGGATCGGTAGCGTAGGAGACCACCATCGGTTGCGGTCCCTTGCCGCTGGAGCCGCTGAAATTGGTGTAATACGCCGTCTCCCAACCATCGACGATCGTCACCTCGTCGGCCTTCAAGGATTTCCAATAATCGAGGTAACCGTCCGGTCCAAAATGGGCTACCGTAGCCAAAAGAAAGTCGAACCCGGGAGAGGACGTCAACGGATTCTCCACCACCAACAGCCCTTTGTATTCCGGGCGGGCGAGATCCTCCAATGTCTTCGGCGCGTTCAACCCGCGCGATGCGAACCAGGCGATGTCGTAATTGACGCACACGTAACCATGGTCCACCGGAAGGGCGCGGTTCTGCGGGTCGAGCCGAAACTCCGGCGGAATGGAACCGAGCTCCGGGGAAGTGTAGGGGACAAAAATTCCTTCCTTCAATGCGCGGGTTAATAACGTATTGTCCACTCCATACAACACGTCCGCCAGCGGCGCTTGTTTGGTCAGGATCGCCTTGTTCAGCATCTCTCCCGCGTCACCGCCTTTCAAAACTGCCACCTGGATCCCCGTCGATTGCTCGAATTGCTTCAGGACCGAGTCGCTGACGGCGAAAGAATCGTGCGTCATCACCGTCAGGGTGTGCCCGCTCTGCGGATTCAGGATTTGGCAACCGGCCAGGATCGGCAGGACGAAAAGCAATCCCAAAAGGCGGCTGAAGTTTTCTCCGCTCGCGCTGCGAATTCCCCTTACTGGGCGATGGACCGCGTGTGGATGCATAGCAATACTCCTCGCACAAGGGAAATTTCCGCCTGGCTCGCCGACATGCGATTGCTCACACCGCGCGTCCGGCTGGGAAGTAGGGTTTCTTCGCGCAGGGGATATTGCAGCCCCTTTGTCACCACGCCTTGGGCGGCCATCCCAAACGGAATGAGCGAAACGACGTCTCCAGCGGCGCCGTTCAGTATGGCGCTCTCCCGCACGCACAACGCTTCCTCGCATCCATCGTCGATCCGGATGTCATACTCGCGGAGCGCGGGATCGGCCAGCAGCGAAAGGTTGGCCAGGGTCTGATCGGTCCTCCCGCCCAGGCCGCCGACGATCAAAATGGAAGAAAATTCCTCCCGTAGGGCGAACCAGACCGCGAGTTCAAGGTCGGTTTCGTCCTTTTCGGCGGGATGGGATCGCATATTGGTACCTGCGCGCTCGAGGAATTCGCGGACCGGATCCGGTATCGAGTCCAAGTCGCCGATCAGGAGATCCGGCGCCCGGCCGCACTCGAGCGCATGCTTGGATCCGCCGTCGGCGGCGATCCAAAAATCATCTTCCCGCAGGAGTTGCCTCGCGGCATTCAGGTCCGGGAGTGTTCCGTTTGCAAAGATCACCGCGCGTCTTTTCTGCATAATAAAAATCACCCTCCGCAGGCGGAAGGTGATGGTTTGCAGCTTCATCCCTCCGCCGGCATTATCCGGAGCAGGTTCTGCGGGTCGAAGGCTGTGCGCCTTCCTCTCAGCCCGTGTACGGGCTCCCCGTTCATCTGCAGAAGATTTTAAAGCCGTCCCGCGAGCCAGTCAATCCCCGGGTATTGCGGCGACGGGTTTCAGGAGACGGACGTCAATCCTCCACCAAGTCCCAATCCGGCACGACGTCCATATCGAGCGTATCACGCTGCCCGGACTGGAAACGGAAATATCCGGCGGCGGCTACCATCGCGGCGTTGTCGGTACACAATTCCAGCGGCGGCATGCGCACCGGGCAAGGTGCGTCGCGCTGTAACGCTTCGCGCAACGCTTGATTGGCTGATACCCCGCCGGCCACCAGAATTTCCCCGGCCTGGAATTCCCTGGCCGCGCGAACGGTTTTTTTTGTCAGCACGTCTACCACGGCTGCCTGAAAGGAAGCAGCCAGGTTCTCGACGGGCAGGCCCGGTTCCGGCGGGTTGATTCCCGCCGCCAGATTCGGCTGCCTCCGGCGCACCTCGCGCAAGACGGCCGTTTTCACTCCGCTGAAGGAAAAATTCCACGAATCGTCAAGGAGCGCGCGTGGAAAGCGTACGAACTCCGGATTGCCGGAGCGCGCGGCCGCCTCGATCGCCGGACCGCCGGGATACGGCAGCCCCAGCAGCCGGGCCACCTTGTCAAATGCCTCGCCGGCCGCATCGTCGAGCGTCCCGCCCAATCGCCGGTACTCCCCGTGACCGCTCATGACATACAGATCGGTATGCCCGCCGGAGACGATCAAGCACAACGCGGGGAACCGCTCCGGGCTTTCTTCCTGAGACAGCCATAATGAATAAATATGCGATTCCAGATGATGGATTCCCAGGATTGGCAAACCGGCGGCCAGCGATAACCCCTTGGCCGCGTTCACCCCCACCACCAAGGAACCCGCCAATCCCGGGCCGCGGGTCACCGCCACCGCGTCCAATTCCTCCACGCTTAAATGCGATTCCTCCATCGCGCGGCGGATGGCGGGCTCGATCGTTTCCACGTGGCTGCGCGAAGCCATCTCCGGGAACACGCCGCCGTATTGGGCGTGCAGTTCCCCCTGCGAGATCAGGATGTTGGAGAGGATCCGGGTTCCGTTCTCGACAACGGCCGCTCCGGTATCGTCGCAAGAAGTCTCGATGCCAAGGATGCGGACGTCAGGCGGGGAGGTTTTCGGCGTCATCGGACCTTCTTTCCGCTCTGGCGGATTTTTTTTCGGCTGCGCATCGGAAGGCGGCCGGTTTTCCGCTTGGTGCTGGAGGCTTTCTTCCCAATCGGCGCAGTCTTGGTTTTGGATCCGCGCCCGACCGGAAGAACCAAGTCCAGCGGATACGGTGCAATCACTTCAACCCTTCCATCTGGCCGCATCCACAGGGTGTTCTCCAATCGAACTCCCATCTTGCGGTCGGGATAGTACAGCCCCGGCTCGAGGGTGAATACCGCGCCGGATTGCAGCGTATCGGAGTTGGTTTCCGCGTTCGAAAAATACGGCGACTCATGCACGTCCAGCCCAACCCCGTGGCCGAGGCTGTGCACGTAGCCGCGCTCCGTTTGCGGATCACTTTGGACCGTCGGATGCCCCATCGACTCGAACAACCGGCATACGAACAGTTGAACTTCCTTGGCGGGCATCCCGGGGCGGATTTTTCTTTCGGCTTCCGTATAAACGCGCAACACCTGTTCGTACAACAGCTCCATATCCTCGGGGGCGTATCCCAGGCACCAGGTGCGAGTGATGTCGTAGAAGTAGCCTCCTCCCACTTCGCAAGGAAAAAGGTCGAATACGATCGGTTTTCCCAGGAGTATTGGGTCTTGGTCGATTCCGCTCGAATGGGGAATGCCGGCATCGCGTCCCGGCGCAAAGATGAGCCCTTCGGGAGACTCCCCGCCGCGCTCGGCGAGCTTCGTGCGAATGAAGGCTTTCACCCGGCCCACGGTGAGCGGGTTGCCGTCGCGGCCGACGAGAAAATCTCCCTTCGATGTATGGGACGACAGAAACTCGGCTGTCTCGCCGATCACGGCGGTCGAAGTCAATCCGATCGAGCGGATGTGTTCGATTTCCTCGGCGCTTTTCGTGGATCGGGCGCGGGTCAATGCCGGGTCCGCACTGTCGCTGACAAGTTGGACATCCGGCGCCTGAGAGGGCAGTTCGGCCATCACGGCGTAGGCCGAGGATAATTCCACCGTCCCCCCGACCGCGACCCGCCCGCGCACGCCGAGTTCCCGGAACATGCGGGCGATGCGGATCGCTCCGGCGCGAACGGCGTTCCCCTGCGCCTCCTTGAGGATCTGGTCGAGTTTGAACTCGTTGAGGTTCCGGCAACGCAGGCCGGTCCGGGCCGCCTCCTCCCGCTCCATGGGATAGTGGAAGAGCACCGGCGGATCGTTGCGCTTTTTTATCAGATCCGCCCGGGTGATATTGGCAACGCCGGTGAAATAAACCATCGCCGGATTGTGGTTTGCCGGTCCGGTGATCCACAGCGCGTCCAAATCGCGATCGGTCATCAGTCGGTCCAGGTCTTGTTTCATGGAGATCTCCGCTCCCGGGGCGTATCTTCCAAAGCCTTTGCCCCCTCCTCCGGCCGCGCTTAAAAATATATGAAGATTATAGCAGTGGCAGGCGATATCGGCTTCATCCGAACCAACAATTCCCAGCGGGCCGCCGCGGATGCCCCTTGCAATCGTGGTATCATCTTGCCGCAAAACGGATATGAGCCAACAGCAGAAAATCACCATTATCGAAGGACCACCGCCGGTGTTCGAGGACCCGGGAGAAGCTTGGCCCGCCAGCCTGGGCGACAGCATCCGGCCGTTCCGGTCCGCCCTGACCCGCATGCGCACCTTCAACGGGCCGGCGCTGGTCGAACGCTGCTACCACGCCTGGAAAAACCGCGAGCCGATTGTGCTCGAGTTCCGGGCGCCGGACGGGCGGATCACCCAGGCCCCCATTCAGGCCGCGCGGTACGTACCCACGGTGGAAGGGCAATTGCTGATGTTGTGGGTGCGGCTGAACCCGGAAGAAGTGGAAACCGAAAAAGGCTCCGAGGAATAATCGAGGAGGTCTGGCATGCTTCCGTCCGACGTCGACATGGATCGGTATCCGGGATTGAAGCGCTGGGTGATCGGCTCCTTCTCCGGCCACAAGAAAGTCAACGACATCATCTATCAATTATGCCAGCAGACCGGATGGGATTGGAACCAGGCAAAACAGTTCGTCGATCAGGTGGCCCGGGAAAGTCAAAAGGAAATTCACCAACGCCGGATGCCGTTGCTCCTGGGAATCGGCCTGCTGATGATGGTCAGCGGCACCATAGCATTCGTATCCGCCTTTCCCGACTTGCAAACCACCCTCTCGCAAATGGAGCCCCCGCTAGATCTCAGCCGGGTCGTCGAATACATTTTCCTCGGACGCAGCGGATACCTGCTGGCCGTGAAGCTGGTGACCGGAACGGCCATGCTCATCGGGGGCGGCATCGGAACCTTGCGCGCTGTGACGGCGGCCATGACCGGCGAGGGCGAAGATATCATGAAAAATCCGTCCCATAGACCGCAGTGATCAGGCACATCGGCCTGTGCACTTTTTGCCGTATGGCGAAAGGGAAGCGGTTGCGGTACGCGCTACTCCCGCATTTATACCCACAGCGTCCGGAAAACCGAAAAAGGGAGACCCTATGAAAAGCAGCTCCATGCTCGTCGCGGCGGGCGTTGGCGGGTTAATCATGCTGGCCCTGACGAAAATCCCGTTGATTAGCTGTCTCAACTGTCTGTTTTGCATCGGCATCTGGGGCAGCGGAATCCTGACGGTTTGGTTTTACCGCCAAATGGAAAAAGACCAGCCGGGTTTGGATATCAGCCAGGGAATCCTGCTAGGAATTCTGGCCGGCGTCGCGGCGGCGGTCTTGGCGTCGGTCGTCGGCGCCGTTTTCTCGGGAGCCAACACACTGGCCTCCCTGGATCAGCTCAGGAATGTGAATGGCGTGTCGGAGAGATTTCCCTTTCTTTCCGGATATTATTTCCAGCGAGCGACGCTTTTCAGCGGGAGTTTGATCGGCGGTCTATTATGCAACCTGATACTCTACCCGCTGTTCGGAGCCATTGGAGGGGCGATTGCAACCGGAATCATTTGGAAGAAGAAATAACTTTGTGTTTGCCCCTTTTCATCAGGCCACGGCCGGATATCCCGTACCGAAATCCGGCCGCGGTTTTTTAACACTACGTAACCATCCGACTGTAACGGTTGCGGGGGCTATTCATCAACGAACGTGCCGCCGTGAATTTCCTTTTCTTTCAAGGTCCGGTGGGAATCAAAGTGAAGAACGACCTCGATCGTCTGGAAGCAGCGGCCGCTGCCCTGGACGATTTTCCGGCAGGAGTATGACTGCGGGGATCCGGAGGAACTATATTCCACGCTGAGGTCGTTGGCCAGATTAACCGTGGCGGTCAGGATTTCTCCGCACCGGTTGCACTTCACCTTAACCGGATACAGCATGGATCCCCCCGTCCCGCTCCCGCCAGAAAACACGTTGAGGATCCTTTGCAGCAGACTCATGGAATTATCCTCCCGGAAATCCTGCGAAAATTTTTCAGCCTGCGGTTTCAGGCATGCAAATTCCGCGTGAAAATTTAATCATGCAGGACTTGATAGAGAATGCCGTTTTTTCCGGACCGTTTCACCTGATACATCAGATCATCCGCAACTTGAATCAATTCGTCGGCGGTACAAAGTTCTTCCCGGCATGTCGACAATCCGACGCTGAAGGTCAGGGGCCAATGGTTCGCGTTCATTTCCCTGGCCATATTCTCCTGCGCCCTTTCGGCGATCGCGCGGGCGGCCTCTTGCTCGGTCTCCGGCAGGAGGACGGCAAACTCGTCGCCGCCAAACCGCGCGACAATATCCGTCAACCGGACGGAATTCTTCAACGTGCCGGCGACGATCGCCAGTGCGGAGTTTCCGGTCTGATGGCCAAGCGTGTCGTTGATCATCTTAAAATTATCCAGATCCAGATATATGAGCGAGATTGGACGTTTGTATCGGCGGCTGCGTTCGATTTCCTTTTGCAAAAAATCAAAAAAGGCGCGCGCGTTGTACACTCCCGTCAGGCTGTCGGTCATGGCCATCTTGCGGATGGATTCCATGCTCCGATGCAATTCTGCCACCAACCAGACCGTAACCAGAAAAAAAACCAACCGCGAGAGGGTGGCCCAGGCTCCGATCATGAAGTCCCGGTAGATCAGCCCCGACATCACCTCGGTATCATACGCGGCCAGTACTCCGCCTACCAGGGAAACCGCCACCCCTGCGCTCTCGTTGACGAACCAAGTGGCGACGACAATGGGAACCAGATAAAAGACGGTCAGCGCCACTTCTGTTCCCATTTGCAGATCGATCCAACCCAAACTAAGGACCAGGAGGATGCTTAGAAGGAACAGCAACCCCTTTTGGACATTTCGGGAAGGATGGGGAGATGACCTGATATTCATGCGAAAGCTTTTTCCTCGCGCGCAGCCGCCCAACCGATTATATTCTTATTTCGCCGCGAACAAGCTTTTCCCGCGACTGTCTTCCCCCTTGCGGTCGAACGCGGTCATTGGGATAATTCCCCCAGCCGGAGAGGAACGTGTCTAAAACCCGCACCGAATTCGTCTGCCAACAATGCGGCTATTCCAGCCCGCGCGGATTGGGGCGCTGCCCACGCTGCAATACGTGGAATTCTATGGTCGAGCAGGTTTCCGCCACGCCGTCCCGGAGCGAATCCTTCTCCGGACCGGCCGCTTCGCACCCGCGGCGGCTGCGGGAGGTTGACGGCGGCGAGGAGAGCCGCCTCCCGCTTCCGATCGAGGAATTCTCGCGCGTGCTCGGCGGGGGCGTGGTCCCTGGATCGATCGTCCTCGTCGGCGGTGATCCGGGGATCGGGAAATCCACCCTTCTGCTGCAGGCTTCTTGGGCCCTGGCCGGCAAGTCCGGCCCGGTGCTGTACGTTTCCGGAGAAGAATCCGAACGGCAGATGAAAATGCGCGCCATTCGGTTGGCCGAAGGCGCGGATCCGGCGGGGAAGGGGCGGATCGAACCGGGGCAATATCCGGAGGATCTATTCCTCGTCACCGAGACGCGGCTGGACGCCATCCTGCAACACGTGCAATCGATTTCCCCCAGAATATTGATCGTGGATTCCATTCAGACGGCATACCTGCCGGAACTAACTTCCTCCGCGGGTTCCGTCTCGCAGGTGCGCGAATGCGCCTCCCGATTACAGGCGCTGGCAAAATCATCCGGCTTGGCGGTATTTCTCATCGGCCACGTAACCAAAGAGGGAGCCCTTGCGGGTCCGCGGGTACTCGAACATATCGTGGATACCGTGCTCTATCTGGAAGGCGACCGCTTCCAAAGTTACCGTCTGTTGCGGGCAGTGAAGAACCGCTTCGGCGCAACCTCCGAGGTGGGAGTGTTTGAAATGCGCAGCACCGGCATGGTGGAAGTGCACAATCCGTCGGAAGCATTCCTGGCCGAGCGGGCCTCCCAGTCGCCGGGATCGGCGGTGGCCGTGATCATGGAGGGAACCCGGCCGTTGTTGGTGGAGCTCCAGGGTCTGACCAGCCCGGCGGCTTACGGAACACCACGCCGCACGCCCAACGGTGTGGATCTTTATCGGCTGCTCTTAATCTCGGCGGTGCTCACTCGCCGGGCAGGATTACGCGTTTCCGAGGAGGATATCTTCGTCAACGTCGTCGGCGGCCTTCATGTGAGCGAACCCGCCGCGGACCTCGCCATGGCCGTCGCTATCGCTTCCGCAGCGCGGGATCGCCCGGTGTCGGCGGACCTGGTGCTTATCGGTGAAATCGGACTCTCGGGGGAATTGCGGGCGGTAAGCCAGACTGCCGCCCGTCTGCGCGAAGCCTCCGCCTTGGGGTTCCGGCGCGCAGTCGTTCCGCGCACGGTCCGCCCCGGGGATCCGCCGCCGAAGGATATCGAACTCGTCCCTTGCCGGACTCTGCGTGAAGCCATCGAAAAATCCCTAGTGGCCGAGTGAACGACACCAAATTGCTGACCCGAGTGGCAATCGTTGTCTGGGGAACGGTCGCCGTGCTCATCCTCGGTTTTTTGGCGTACCGCAGCGGCCTGGCGAAGGCGGCTCTGGCTATCGTCATTCCCGATACGCCCACCCCCACCTGGACGCCCACCTCCATCTTTACGCCCACCTACACTTCCACGTTCACAATCACCTTCACACCGACCGCAACGATTACGACGACTCCCACGGAAACCTTTACTCCCTCGTTGACACCGACGGTCACCCTGACTCCAACCGAGACCCCGCTTCCATACGCTTCCGGCCCGGTGGTGATCGGCACATCGGTCGGCGGACGCCCAATCGAGGTTTATCGCTTCGGCACCGGGCCCGTGGAGCGTCTGACGGTGCACGGCATTCACGGGGGATCAGAATACAACACCATCGAATTGGCGGACCAGTTGATCGCAGCGCTTACCGCTCATCCGGAAAAGGTCCCAGCGCAGGTGACGCTTTACATCGTGCGTTCCCTCAACCCCGACGGTGACGCGCGCGGGCACAGTTTGCGGGGGCGAGTCAACGACAACGGGGTGGATTTGAATCGGAACTGGGACGCGTACTGGAAACTCAATTGGAATTTGGATGGGTGTACCCCCATACCCGTCACCGGGGGTCCGCATCCGTTTTCGGAACCCGAGACGATCGCACTCCGGGATTTTATCCTGGCCCATCATTTCAGCGGGCTCATCTCGTATCACAGCGCGGGGCTTGGAATTCTCCCCGCCGGCCAGCCGCCGGATCCGAAGTCTATCCGCCTGGCGAAAGCCATTCATTCCGCGGTACCCAATTACCGGTATCCTCCGGTGAATACCGGCTGCCAATATACGGGAGATATGACCGATTGGGCTGACTTACAGGGAATACCGTCTATTAATTTGGAATTGAACACCAACAGCGATCCCGAATTCGCAATTAATTTAAAAGTAATAGAGACCTTCTTAAATTGGAATAAGTAAATTTAGAAAAGAAACGGGATCAACCTGGCGACTTTTTTCCGGTAGCGCAGATACTCTTCACCGAATTGGACGATCAAACGGCGTTCTTCCAGTTCGCTGCCGATGAGAACATACAACGTAATCGCAGCATCAAACGCCAGCGTACCCGTCGTGAGAATGGGAAAACACCATATAATCAGTAATCCGGTTGAATACAACGGATGGCGCACTATCCCATAGGCTCCGGTAGTGGTCAACCCCGTCGTGGACGGCTCATTTCCCAATTGTCCGAATCCCATAAAAAAAGCCGGTTCGGAATGCTGGAAGGCATACGCCATGGGCATTAACGCGGCCAATTCTATCGCTACCAGGATCGCCCAGCCGGGCCACGGGACGGCAACCAGTACCGGTCCGATATTCGCCGCCAGCAGCCCAAGCACCGGGATTAACGTTATCCCGCCTACGAAATTAAACGCCAGACGATACCAATGGTCAGCCGAAGGGCCAAACATTTTTCGGGCGGCCGCTTTAACGCGCAGGCTGGCGAGCAGGCTGTGCACAGCGCCGTACATCAGGGTGGAGCAAAAAATTAAAATCGCACCCAACATGGTCGAATCTTAATATTATTGTATCGTGAATCAAACGGCGCGCTTGGTTGCATCTCCCCACGGTTTGACGGATAATCCAAAAAACAGAAATATGCCTTCCTTTGCCTATCCGGCGGAATGATTATGTGGGAACGCCATAGGATCCGATATCGCCATCATCGTCGGAGCAGATCCATGACCACAACCAAATGGCAACACCTCCTATCCGATTGGATGGAAATCCGGCAATCCGACCGGGCGGAACGCTGGCGCGGACAGCTGCTGACTTTATTTCTTCTCGGCGGCCTGTTCGTTCTATTGCTTGTTTTTGTAATCAATCTGATCCTTTGGCTCCTCTCCTTCTCCGAGGAATCGCGACTGTTCGTCTTGGTCGATGCCTTTAGTATTGTGATGGTCTGCGGATTGTGGTGGATAAACCGGACAGGCAGGAACCGCCTTGCCTCGATCCTGTTCCTGGGAATAACCTCTCTAACATTATTCCTTTCCGTTCCGGGTGCGGAATACGAAAGCGTACTAGTCATTTCTGCGATCCCAATCATCTCTTCTTCCTTCCTGCTGACCCCGGCCGCTTCCTTTATCGTGCTGGTTATCCAAATCCTGCTTTATACGGAGGTTTTTTTTCGCATTGGCGGCGCGGTTCCCTACAATTATTTATCCGTCCTGGGAATGGGGTTTCTGGCATTCGTCTCCTGGATTTGCGCATCCTGGTTCCAAACCACTCTGGCGCGGGCGCAATCCTCACAAAACCTGCTGCAGATGGTCACCGGTAATATGGTGGATGTGATCGGCCACATTGACGCCAGGCGTACCCTGGTGTATGCCAGCCCTTCTGTCCGGAGAATGTTCGGTTGGGATCCGAAGGATCTGGAGAGGCAGTCAGCTTTCAAATATGTTCATCCCGATGATATTCACTCCTTGTTGGACCAGGTCGGAAAAGCTCTTGCAGAAAAATCTTCATCCATCCGGCAGGAATTTCGATTCCGCTCTCTGGATGGGGATTATTTGTGGGTCGAATCGGAGACCCGGTTGCTCTATGATCACGCCGGTCTTTTCGAAGGCGCAGTTTTTGGAATTCGGGATGTTTCCGGGCGGCGGAAAGCGGAGACGGCCCTACGCGAGAGCGAAGATAAGTACCGGCGGCTGGTGGAATTCTTCCCTGATTGCATTTTTATCCACCAAAACGGCCGGGTTGTTTTTGTCAATCAGACGGCGATCCACACCTTCCGGGCATCCGGACCCTCGGAGATTATAGGAAAAAGCATAATGAGTTTTGTCCATCCCGAGTATCAGACGCTGGTGCGGGATCGCATGGCAAGGATGGCGGAAGCTAAATCACAATTACCGATCATAGAGGAGAAATTCATCCGTAGCGACGGATCGCCGCTGGACGTAGAAGTGACCGCCATCCCGTTTGTTTTGGACGGCGAGATGGCCGTCATGGACGTCGTCCGCGACATCACCGAACGGAAGAAAGCGGAAGAAGAAATCCACCGGTTGAATGCCGAGCTGGAGAGGCGGGTGGAGGAACGCACGGCGCAACTGGAAGCCGCGAACAAGGAATTGGAGGCCTTCGCCTATTCCGTTTCGCACGACCTGCGCGCGCCCCTGCGCAGCATCGACGGGTTCGGTCAGGCCCTGCAGGAGGATTACGCCGCCGTCCTGGACGATCAGGGGTTGGATCATCTGCAGCGTATCCGTACCGCCAGTAAACGAATGGGCCATCTCATCGACGATCTGCTTAATCTTTCGCGTCTGACTCGTGGCGAAATCCATCCCCAGAGTCTCGATTTGACCGCAATCGCCCGCACGGTCCTGGAGGATTTGCGCCGCATGGAACCGGACCGGTCCGTGGAATGCATTCTTCCGGAAAAACTGCAAGCCCGGGGGGACGAACGCCTGATGTATGCAGTATTGGAGAACTTACTGGGGAACGCCTGGAAATTTACTTCCCGCCGCAAACAGGCCCGGATCGAACTGGGAACCGCGTCCACTCCGGGAGGGGAGATCGTTCTGTTCATCCGCGATAACGGCGCCGGCTTCAGCATGGACCACGCCGATAAACTCTTTCATGCCTTCCAGCGACTGCATACGGTCCAGGAATTCCCCGGGAACGGAATCGGTCTCGCGACCGTCCAGCGGATCATCCACCGCCATGGCGGCAGGGTCTGGGCGGAAAGCGAAGTGGAAAAGGGCGCGACGTTCTATTTCACTTTGCCCGCCGAACCTCCCGGCCGGACAAGAGCCTCATGAAAGCTTCTTCGCCATCAGCCAGGCAGGTTCCGATACCTCCTGGCGCTTCCCCAGGTGGTCGATATAGGACCAGCAACCGGGATCTTCCGCAATGATGCGATAACCTTGCCGTTCGTAGAGGGAACGCGCATCGCGGTTGTCTTTCTCCACCCCGATCGACGCCGTATCCATTCCGCGTTGCCGTAAAATTTCTTCCGCTGCGTCCATCAACCGAGTGCCCAACCCGCGCCTTTGGAATGCGGGTTTGACCCGCAGGGAATACAGATAACCGCGTCGCCGCCCGTCGGCAAAGCGCGGATCGCTGCTGTTCCACTGGATGAAGATCTGGCCGACGATTTCACCGCTCGGCCGGTGTTCTATCACCAGCAACAGCCTTGTTCCCATGCGCATATCCTCAAACGCCTGACGAAACAGGTTGCGGAAATGGAGGAACTCACCGTTCCATTCCAAGGCCGGGAGATCCCGCTCTTCCAATCGTCGGACGATGAATTCTTTTTCTGCAGCCGTTCCGCCTTCAGCAATCCGCTGCGGAATCTGTATCCCATCCTGTGCGGACGTCATGGTCCACTCCCAGTTTCCGGCCCCCGGACTGGCATTTCGGAAAGGAGCTCATCGAGCATCCGCGTTTCCTCTTGGGCGGATTCAATCCGCCCGTCGAGCCGCGCGGCTCGCAGGGCGCGAAGAATCTCCCCGTACCGC